>NZLE01000082.1 GCA_002692605.1 Opitutia bacterium | reverse complement strand
ATATTCGGCTCTTGCAAATGAAATCAAAATGCGTTTTTACAACGACCATCGGATCAACGGATGAAGTTGCTCAGGAAACTGTCCGGGGTTCTTGGCAAAAAAAAGGGAGACCCCGGGGTTCCGGACGAACTAGAGAGAAAGATCAAGGCTTTGGAAAAGCGTATGGGATACTGTTTTCATGATCCCTCACTTCTTGAGTTAGCTTTGACACACCCCTCTTTTCACGAACACAACAAAGGTAAAAAAGACAACCAAAGGCTGGAATTCCTGGGAGATTCCATTCTCGGCGCCATCTTGTCCCTTAATTTGTACCAACTCTACCCCAAGCTGGACGAGGGAGACCTCAGTAGAAAAAAAGCGGTTCTGGCAAGAGGAACAACCTTGGCCTCACTCGGATCAAAACTTGGCCTCCCTCAAGCGCTTCAAGTCAGCCGCACCGAAAGAAAAAATCAGGGTCATTTGCGTCCATCCACCTTGGAGGATGCAATCGAGGCAGTCATTGGAGCCATCTTTCTCGATGGTGGATGGAAGACTACCCAGGCTTGCGTCTTACGATGGTTGGGAGACCTGAATCAAATGATTGAAGTAGGAGAAGGGGGCTTTAACCCCAAAGGTCAGCTTCAGGAGTTTATTCAATCCCAAGATGCCAATGAAAAAATAAAGTACCAACTTGTAAGTGAAAAGGGACCGCCTCACAATAAGAGATTTATCATGCAAGTTACGATTGGAGCTGAGGCAATTGCCCAAGGCTCCGGCAAGAGTAAAAAGGAAGCGGAGGAAAAGGCCGCTTGCGAAGCCTTGAGAAGTCTTAGGTCAGGCAGCAACTCCTTCCTAAAAAAAGAAAACTGATGAAAAGGGTGCAGGCGCCCACGGGAAATCATTCCCTCTTTCTTCCTTCCATCCCAGAAGCTTCCAATGCCCCTATCGCCGCAAACTTAATTGCTTCCGGAGACTATCAGGTTGCTATCCTCGTTGACGAAAGCATCTCAAAGTCAGAGCTTTGGGGAGAGGACACCTTAGGGTTCCTGGAGTTTCTCCAGCCCAAGAAAAGACTCTCATTCTTCGTTTTCGATTGCCCGCCCTCGCCTTCTCACCCGGATGCCTTCGAGCGCGATTGCGATCGGATCAGCGTTCTCTCAAAAATGCTTTCGGCAGATGAACAATCCGACGTGAATGACTGCATCCTCATAGCAACTACCCCGGATGCCTTACTCTCCCCATGCCCCAGTCCGCTTGATCAAAAAAGAACTGAGCTTACAATCAACAGAGGACAGGAGCTTCACTTCGAATCATTTTGCCGCGAATTGGCTACGAACCTAGGTTATTCATCCGAAATCCTTTGCGAGGAACCTGGGCAATTTGCAGTCCGCGGAGGCTTAGTCGACGTCTATCCGATTAACGGTGATCGACCTATTCGAGTGGATTTTTTCGGGGACGACATTGAAGAAATCCGCGCCTTTGACCCTACCTCCCAAAGGACGAGTGATCAACTTGACCACGCTCACCTCTCTTCAGCGAAGATCGAGCAGCAAGACGAAAAAGAAGGGGAATTCTTCAGATACCTGAAGTCATCGACTCTCTGGTATGTGCGCGAACCTGAGATTCTACTTGGCAGATATCCTTTGGCATTCCACGAAGCCGATCAAAAAGCGGCTCGCAAAGCGAATTTTTCCCTCGCTTGGAAAAGTCACTCAGGCAACCGAAGTTTTTTCCTGGGATCGAGTGAGATTGATGCGGGAGCAGGAATCTTTGAAGCTTCCGAAAGAAGAGAGTTAGTCATACACGCCACTTCCCGAGAACTTAATTGGAAGTCCTCTGCAGTTTTTCATGAAGGAGCTTTCGAGAATGAGAAGCGGAATCGAGTAAGTTCTCTTTTTCAATTGCTCCAAAGACAGGACGAAGGACACGAGATCATCATTGCGGTTGGAGCGGAGGCCGAAAAAAAGAGAATTTCCGATCTCATCAAAGAGGAATCTTCGCTTCACCGATTAGCTCCAACATTCGTTCCCGTCGGAATTAACGAAGGGATTCGAATCCCAAAGGGAGAACCAATGGATTTAATGAACCAATTTCTCGGTCAACCTGGCTCGGGACTTGCCTTGGTGGCGAGTAAGGATCTATTGGGAAGGGAAAGAAGTCGTCGCCCCACCCGATCGAGAAAAGCACGAGTTCAAAAAAAGGAAGTCGACCAAGCATTGGACTTTTCCGAGTTAATCGACGGCGATTACCTCGTGCATCATCAACATGGAATTTGCCGGTTTAATTCCTTGGGCAGGATAGAGGAAGAGAACGCGGGCGAAGAAGCCATTACCGTGGAATTCGATGACGGGCTTCTCCTCCACGTTCCTTTGCAGGAATCTCATCTTCTCTCTCGTTACGTCGGCTTGAGTAAGAGTAAACCCAAACTCGCTAAGATCGGGGGTAAATCCTGGGCAAAGACTCGCCAGGCAGCAGAGCTCGCCGCTCTCGATCTGGCGGCTGACCTCCTTCGTCTGCAGGCGTCCAGAGAAAGCCATTCAGGGCACGCCTTTTCACCCGATGATCAGTGGCAAAAAGAATTTGAGGATGCTTTCCCCTTTACGGAAACAGTCGATCAGCAGAAGGCAATTGATCAAGTCAAGCGGGACATGGAAGCGGAGGAACCGATGGACCGTCTGGTCTGCGGAGACGTGGGCTTCGGAAAGACCGAAGTGGCCCTCAGGGCAGCGTTTAAAGCGGTCATGGATGGCAAGCAGGTTGCCATTCTTTGTCCAACCACCATTCTTTGCCAACAGCATCTCAATTCATTCCGCGAACGGATGATCGATTTCCCCATTACGCTCGATATGCTAAGTCGCTTCCGAACCGGCAGACAACAAAGTAAAATCCTGGAGGCCTTGAGAATGGGCTCCCTGGACTTGGTCATAGGAACGCACCGCCTCCTCAGTAACGACGTCAGCTTCAAGGATTTGGGTCTGCTGGTTATCGACGAAGAGCAAAGATTTGGAGTGCAGGACAAGGAAGCGATCAAAAAACTTAAGGCGAGCGTTGACGTTCTCACTCTAAGCGCAACGCCTATCCCTAGGACGCTTTACTTTGCCATGGTGGGAGCTCGTTCGCTGAGCGCCATCGAAACCGCACCCGTCAATCGCTTGCCAATACGAACCGAAGTCCTCCACAAATCGGATGACGTTCTACTAAAAGCCATAAATGCTGAAATCCGACGCAACGGTCAGATTTTTTACCTACACAACCGAGTGAAGACGATTCGGTCCGTGGCTCGAAAACTGGAAACCTTATTTCCAAAGCTTCGCATCGCAGTAGGCCACGGCCAGATGAGCGAGGACGAACTTGAGAAGGTGATGACCGATTTCGTCGCTGGTGAATTCGACATATTGGTTTGCACGACGATCATAGAATCAGGCCTGGATATCCCGAACTGCAACACCATTATCATAGAAGGAGCCGACAAGTTCGGACTTTCGCAACTTTACCAACTTCGAGGACGGGTTGGGAGATTCACCCGACAAGCCTACGCCTACCTCTTGCTCAACCGCCACCTCACCGTTTCGGATCAAGCGAAGAAAAGGCTTTCGGCGATTCGTCAGGTCAATCAATTCGGAGCAGGATTCAGAATTGCCTTACGGGATCTTGAGCTTAGAGGCGCTGGGAATTTGCTTGGCAGCGAGCAGAGTGGACATATCGCAGGAGTTGGCTTTGAACTTTACTGCCGATTACTCAAGGAAAGCGTTTCGCGCCTCAAGGGGGACGAGATCAGCCTTCGCCCAAGTGCAGTCATTCGCTTGGATTTCCTATCGCCTCTTGGCGATATTAAGGCGAAGGACTCGATGAAAGCACTTGAGGCATGCATTCCGGAATCCTACGCTGCCGAACCTCGCCTGAGGATCGAGATTTACCGAAAACTTGCCCAGTTCCAAAGTACGGATGAAGTCAAGGAGTACGGAGAAGAACTGGAGGACCGTTTTGGAACTCCGCCGGGTGAAGTGCACGCCTTATTGATGGAAACTGAAATCCGATGCCTTTGCGAGGAAGCGAACTTCGATAAACTGGAAGTCAAGAAAGGCGAAATCTTCCTGCGGTTGGTAAGGAAAGCCGGAGATAAAAACCTGAAATTCCTGCGGTTGGCAGGAAAAATTCCTAGGCTTTCTTCGAAAACGCCTCTTTTAAAGTTGAAGGAACTGATTGCTTTTCTCAAAATCAGGATCCATGGGAATATGGAAAACAAAGCCTAGTCTTTCAGTTTTGGGGTTGGCGATCATCGCAAATATCCTTCAAACGGAATTTGCTCGTGCCGGTGAACTTATTGAAGTGAACCGCATTGTGGCAAAAGTGAACGACCGCATCGTAACTTGGGGGGAGATTGCAAAGGCAATGGACCGCCTGAACTTTTCCGAGAGCGAAAAGAAACGCCGAGCGTCCGAATTCGTCGATGGGAAAATCGATCGTCTCCTTTCGATTGTTGCTTTTGCCGAAAAGGGTATGGCCATCCCCGATTCTTATATCGAACAGGAATACAACAAACGACTGATTCAGGAATTCAATGGAGACCGCAAACTCTTTCGGAATGTCCTCAAGAGCAACGGGCAATCCCAACTCGAATATCGTGATGAAATAAGGGAGGAAATTATTTACGGCCATATGCTTGCCACCCGTAGAAGACTCAAGGAGGAAATAAGTCCGGATAAGGTCGAGGCTTACTACAAGGACAACCCTTCCCTTTTTCTAACCGAAGAAAAGGTAAGGATACGTGAGATCGCCTTCTCGCAAATCGCAGATGAACCGCCATCCGTCCTGATGCAACAAGCAAGGAAAACAATGGCTTCCCTTGCCTCAGGAGACTCTTTTGAAAAATTGGCCTCTCAAAACGGGCAAAGCCCTTATCGCGACAAGGCAGGTGACTGGGGGGTGTTAGTTTCAAAGCGTGAAATCCGAAGCGAAGAGCTTAGAAAAGAAGCTTTCTCCCTGTCTAAAGGTGAGGTCTCACAACCTTTTTTGGTCAGTGTACTCGAACGAAAACAGGATGGAAGCATTGGCAAATCCGGAAAGTCGGCGGCCTATATAATTAAAGTGGACGAAAAAATTCCCTCAGGACGAAAATCTTTGGATGCGGTTCGTAATGAAATTGAAAAAATTCTAACAACGGAAATCGAGAAGGCCAGTCAGCAACGCTGGTTGGCAAAGTTGAAGAAAGACGCTTACGTCGAGATCAATCTCCCCAATTGATCTCTTTCAGTATTCGCAAAATTGGAATACCTGCCCATGAAAGGGCCTTCCCTTACAACCATTCATGAACTTCCGTTCGAAGAAAGGCCTCAGGAACGACTCGAAAGACTGGGCGCAGCCGCCTTGTCGGATCGTGAACTTCTTGCAATGCTGATCCGGTCGGGTACGGCTCGATTCGACGTTTTATCCATTGCCGATCAACTCATTCGTTCGGCAGGCTCACTCGCGGGACTTTTGCGTTGGGACTCTTCGGATTTTCTGGCCGTTCAAGGCATAGGTAAGATCAAGGCTCTGCAACTTAGTACCCAAGTTGAAATCGCAAAGCGAATGATGCGCGGACAGAGGATCGCGGAACTGATTTTAGACGAACCCCGCAAAGTCTGGGAATACCTTTATCCGGAAACTCGCTCCGACTCCGTCGAAAAGGTTTGGGTGCTCTGCTTGGACCGCAAGAATAAGTTAATTCGAGCAGAAACCGTCACTTCAGGAACCGCCAGTGGCAGTTTGGCTCATCCAAGGGAAATCTTCAGACCGGTCGTCCGACACGGAGCGACTGCCTTGATTTTAGCCCACAATCATCCAAGCGGAGACCCCTCGCCAAGTCCGGCCGACCTTCGGGTAACCAGAAGGATTTGTCAGGCGGCAAAGACAATGGGTATCGAAATGCATGACCATATTATCCTGGGAGAACCTGAGCATTGCCCGAATCGCAACGGTTACTACAGTTTTTCCGATGCTGGATTAATAACCTAGCATTCCCTTTTTTTACAACCTCAAGAAGATAAGGCAAGAACGCGTACGCTCCATCGGGCAACCGCAAAAGCGAGACCTTGATCCTGGTTATCTCTGCGATGGGGGAAGGTTTCAAATACTGTCGCCCCCGCTGATCCATAACCTCCGTAGTCAACGGAATCGGTATCGAGCAAGACTCGCCAATGCCCCTGGTGAGGGCAACCCCAGTCTCGATGTCTCAGTTGATCGGAAAAATTACAGGCAACCAGCAAAGTCTCCGCCGGCTCTTCACCAAATTTCAAAAACGATAGTGTCTGCCCCTTCGAATCGTTACAATCAAGCCACTGGAATTTATCAGACTTATGATCCGATTTCGACCAAGTTGGATGCCTCAGGTACAAAGCGTTCAGATCGGCGACCAACCGGCGCAACCCATCATGAAGGGGGTAGTCAAGTAAAGCCCAGTCAAGAGGGCTTTCAAAATTCCACTCCTGCCATTGACCGAATTCGCAACCCATGAAGAGCGTCTTTTTTCCAGGCCAAGTCCATTGCAAGGCAAGCAAAGCCCGAAGATTGGCCAAACGCTCGGCATGTTCGCCAGGATGCATTTTGTTCGCCAAAGAACCTTTTCCATGAACGACTTCATCATGCGAAAAGGCTTGAACGAAATTTTCAGAGAATTGATACATCGCACCGAAGGTAAGATTGTCATGCGAATTCGGTCGTTCGTTTGGGGAAGCCGAGAAATATCGCAAGACATCATGCATCCAACCCATGTTCCACTTGAAATCAAAGCCCAAACCTCCGACGCTCGGAGGCTGGGTGATCTGAGGAAAGGCGGTGGATTCCTCCGCAATGCTAATTGCGTGAGGATGCTCTTCGTGAATGGCTTGATTAAACTGCTTGATGAATTCGATTGCTTCCAAATTTTGATTCCCGCCCAATTGGTTTGGAATCCATTCCCCATCCTTTCTGCCATAATCCAAATAGAGCATGGAGGCAACCGCATCGACACGGAACCCATCCACTCCGAATCGATCCAGCCATGCCACTGCGCTTCCGATCAAAAAACTTCTTACCTCCGGTCGGCCATAGTTGTAACAGAGCGTCCCCCATTCCGCATGATGACCTTGCTTTGGATTCTCATGCTCGAAAAGGCAGGTTCCATCAAACCGAGCCAAGGCAAACTCATCCGCAGGAAAATGCGCAGGCACCCAATCAATAAGTACGCCAATGCCAGCCTTTTTGATTGCTGCGACCATAACGGCAAACTCCACGGGCGTACCATATCGGTAGGTGGGGGCATAGTAACCCGTGACCTGATACCCCCATGATGCTCCGTAAGGGTATTCGCTTGGGGGAAGAAGTTCGACATGTGAAAAACCCATCTCCTTGAGGTATTCGGGTAATTGATCGGCAAGCTCAAGGTACGAAAGAGGACGATTTTCGCCATTGGCAAAACGCCAGGAACCCAAGTGCATTTCATAAATTGAGAGTGGTTCGTCTCTTGGATCACTCGGTTGTTTCCGTCTTTTCTGAATTAAATTTGCCACTTCCCTTTCCTCTATGATGGAGGCATTTCCCATCGGCGGTTCGAACCGCCAGCCGAAGGGGTCGGTTTTTTCCCGCAATTTCCCATCAGCGCCTAGAATTCTGAACTTGTACTTGTCTCCGCATTTGGCAAAGGGAACGAATAGTTCCCTGCATCCGGAGTCACCCAAAGAACGCATGGGAAGAGAAATGGGATTCCAATTATTGAAGTCTCCGACCAAATGAACGCTTTTCGCGGACGGGGCCCAGACGACAAAAGATACGCCCGATGATCCTTGGTGTTCGAGAGGGATCGCACCCAGTTTCTCGAAGGGCCTCCGATCCCATCCTTCGGAGAAACCCTTTAAGTCATCATTTCCGAAACGAGGAAGAAAGGAATAAGGGTCTTCCCATTGCCGATCACCCCCGGCGTAGACTGAGAGCAGAGAGTACTTGAACAGTTTGCGCCGTCGAGGCAGATGGAGTTCGAAAAAACCGCTCGAGTGAACCATCTTCATCTCAAAACTTTTGTTCCCCCCCGGTTGCAAGACACTTATTTTCAAAGCCCCCGGATCCCAGACTCTTACCACCAGACCAGAAGCCTCACCCAATTTATGCATACCCAACCATTGATGCGGGTTTCCCGTTTGCCCAGTCCGACAAGATTCGATTTCTTCGGAACTAATGATCATTTCAATTGGTTACAGTTGCTTGGAGACCTTTGCAAACATTACGAAAACAGTGTGGTTAATAAAAAATCATTTCCTTCTTGTTACGCAATCGTTTAGAGTCATTTTACGCCTAGTGAATCCTAAAATCATCGCTTCATTCCTCTTGATCATTCTTCTTGCCTCTGCGTTTCAACATCTGGGAGCGGCTTCAAGGAAAGTACCTCCATCACCTCAACCAACTTTGGAAGCTGATGACATTACCTTTGATGAAAAGACTCGGGTGTCCCAACTCAAGGGGAATGCTATCCTACGATCCTCTTCATTTGTTTTGTCCGCAGATAAGATTCTTTGGAATAATGAGAAATCGACTGCCGAAGCCAAGGGAGATGCCATTTTCACGGGATATGATCTGCGGGTTCTTGCTAAACGGATTGTCATCCACTTCCAAACTGGAGAAGTTATGGCGGAGAATCTTAAGGTGGGATATTACCCGTGGGTTTTGGAAGCTGAAAAATTCGACTCGGAAGCCCGTGATAATCAGAAAAGTTCGGCGAGATTTAGATTTAGCGAAGTAGAGTTGTTTTCTCGAAATAAAAGTCAAGCAAGTCCAAGTCTGCATATGGAAAGTATGACTTTGGATGGAAATAGCAGTAAATTCATTGCCAAATCCATCGGCGTAAAACTGGGCGATAAAACCTTTTTCAAAATTCCTAACCTACGCGGAAACCTTAACCAAAGTGCTCTCGACTACAATCTTCGAGCAGGCAAGAGGAGTTCGGTGGGTTGGTATTTGGGCGCAAAAAGAACTTGGGCAGTTCGGGAATACTCCGATTTCACCCTTTCGGCCCTGATGTTTCCCGAACGGGGAATTTACTTTTCCCCTGTTCTTAAAGGCAATCAGTTGCCGGTTACGGAAGAATTCTACGATTACTCAGTTCGAATGGGTGGCATCGTCGATTATGGTGATGAGCGAGGGATGGACAGACTTGGTGAAGCAATTCCCCGGAATCGCGGACTTGTTGACGTCAATTTCATAAGGCGGATTTCCGAAAGGTGGAGATTTGCCGGACAAATGTTCGCAAATACGGACAGCGAATTGTACAGGGATTTTCAAAGTGACCGCTTTGCCCATGACCAATGGCGGCAAAACTTTGGAGAACTCAGTTACGAGGGCCCCGTCTACTCCATCTCCACATTAAGTCAATGGCAGCAAAATGACTATGACTCTCTCATTGAGCAAAGCCCAAACCTACGCATTGATGCGGGTCCAGCCCCAGTATTTGGCACCAAATTCAGTCATAGCTTAGCCTTGGAATATGCCATTTTAAAAGAGAAAACCTCCCATGGAATAACCGGCGAGGAAAGTAGGAAACTTGATCTTGGATACAAAATGCAACGTCCGTTCTCATTGCCAGTGGGCTTAAGGTACGTTCCATCTCTTGCCTTTCGAGCGCAATCCTTCGACCTTGCGAACCAAGGCAATGCAAAGCGCCAATTGGGCGAATGGGGAAATGACTTGTATATCCAATTGCTGGGAAGTTATGAAGTTCACAACAAGATTTGGGAAATCGAGAGAATCGATCACATAAGCGGTTTTTCTCTGCGGCACAGAAGAAGGACTCTTATGCATCAGAGCAATCTTAGTAATATCCCACTGCTTGATAATCCTTTCGCTGATCTTAATCTCTCACCCATTGATTTACTTGAGGAGATCGAAGCCGATGGACTGAAACCCCATGAAATCCTCCGCCTCGAATGGACCAATCGCCTTATTGGAAGCTATCAGGGAGCAAACAGGGAATTGATGAGTTTTAACCTTTTTCAGGATTTGTGGTCCAACGATCGATATGAGAACGCAAAACCTCATTCTTACGGTGAAATAGACTTGAGCCCAGCTCCTTGGCTTACTTTCTCAGCGCAATCGAAAGTTGATCTGGATACAGGTCAAAGCCTTAGAAATAGTCTTACTTGTAGAATTCGTGATGGAAGAATTAATGACCTTAGCGTCACTTATTTTAAATTCGATGACTTTGGCGAAGAATGGCAAGTTTTCCTTACTCGGAGGTTGGATTCGAGAAAACAAATTGCAATGGGAGTTCGTTTTGACGAGGAAACCAGTCAAGTTCCTTACTGGATGGGGGAAATCAAATACCGTCCCAAAGGAGATTGGACTCTTGGAATTGCAATCTCTCAAAGAGAGGGAACGGCAAAGGAGGACGAGCTGGCAATTGCTTTGAATGCAAATCTGTTTTCGTTTTGACTCTTTCCTACAAAGGTTGACTAAATGCGATTTACGTAAATATATTGTTAGTATGAACAAAAGGTACGAGCACACAGATTTACCTGTCAAAGACTCAAAAGTCATGGCTCATCTCCTCGGTCTGGGATTGGATGGTTCAGATGGTCACAAGCGCATAACCCAAGCGGAAAAGTTTTCAATCATGGGGGGCTCCGAGCAAACTCATGACAAGATGACTGAAACTCTCATCAAAACAGTGGAAGACTTGTCCATTAAGGGGAAGTCTCTCGAAGAAGCCTCCATGGAGGAAGTTTCAGATCTCATTCGCAAGAATACCCCAAAAGACTAATCTTTAACTGCTTATTGCCCTATGTCCGACCAACCTCCAAGACCCACCCTAAAACTCACTCCCAAGGAAGGGGAACCGATTAAGCCTGGGGGAACTCCAAAATTCAAAGTCACACGATCCCCTTTCGCGCCTAAGGTTGATGCAAACGCATCCTTACCTGCCTCCGCCCCGGCACCCGTGCCTGGAGCAGCTCCAGCACCCGTGCCCACCCCACCACCTGCGGCGGCAAGTTTGCCTGCGCCCGCACCTGGGGCAGCTCCCGCACCCGCACCCACCCTACCACCTGCGGCGGCAAGTTTGCCTGCGCCCGCACCCGCAGCGCCTCCTTCCGCATCACCACCATTACCTTCCGCTCCTCCCCCTGGAGCACCCCCTCCGCCTGCTCTTTCTCCAACTCCTCCTGCCCCNGCTCTTGGTTCGCCACCCCCTCCCGGGAATAGTCCTCCCCTTCCNCCTCCCGGNGCCCCCCTTTCATCACCTCCCCCAAGCAAAGCTCCTCAATCTGCTCCAACAAGCCCAACCGGTCCTGTTCCGGAAAAAAAGTCCAANCCAAGCATCTTCTTCCTCATCATAGACTTTTTAGTCTTCGGAGGAGCCGTAGCTGCNGCTGTGCTTCTTTTTCTCAAACCTTAACCACAACCGTATCACCACTCTAATGAGCGAACTCATCAACCTGAACAAGGAAAGTTTCGAAAAAGTCGTTTCNTCCGGAAACAAAACTCTCATGATCGATTTTTGGGCCCCATGGTGTGGCCCATGCAAGGCCTTAGGTCCTATCCTTGATGAAATCTCATCCGAAATGAGTGACGTTGTAGATATCTACAAAGTGAACATCGATGAGAATACAGACCTTGCTCAAGAACATGGCGTGAGGTCCATTCCCACAATTCTCGTTTACAAAAATGGCAATCTGTCCGAAACATTGGTAGGATTGCAAACCAAGGATGATTTAATCAAAACAATCGGGTCTTAAGAGCCCTTCCCGGTCTTGCTCATCTTTTCGGGGTTCTTCCCCCACATATTCTGCAGTCCGTGCCATTTGGCTTTGAGGTGAGGATNCCCCTGCCTCTCTCATAAAACGAACAACCGGGGCGGTGGATTTTACCGAAACTGGTAACCCAATAGCTTAATCTCGGGACGAAACCNCCTTGGCCGCCATGCAAGAGGTTTGGAAACTGCGGTTTGGGTGTAAGAACCTTACCTACCTGCCGAGCGTAATTGTAATCATTGGCCCAAACGCCTAGGCTCATGCGTTTTGCTTTTAATTCGGCTAATAGGAAGGGNCCATATCTTCCCGTCTCATCCTCCAAATGCCACCCAACCCCTTGCGCTATTGCTTCTCGGGAAAAATTCAAGGTTCCGTTGACAACCCTAAGTTCAACCACCTTTAGGTTCGCGGCATCAAATTCCTGACGAATCGTTATCTGGGGGTAGGCGGAAAGCAAATGCTTTTCGGTAAAGCTCAAGCTTTGCTCAAACCCTGGTTCCCCTCTTTTGGGAAAACCAACACCCCATGCTCTCATACGAAGCAAAAAGTTTTCACTCTTGATGTCGAAAACTCCTGGTTGAATCACCCGGATGACTTCATAAGAAGGAATTTCATCAGTCCCATTACCATCTTTGCTCAGGTTAGTGCCTCCAAAAGCAAAACAGAATGGTGAAAAGATTCCGAGATAGAATAATACTCGAGCCATGATTCAATAGACTAAATGAAACTCACGACAAATCAAGAAACTCCATTTAGCCACTTGATCTTTCCAATAAAATAATTGATACAGAAAAGCATTGTCATACCGAAGTTCATCCACAGTTAGAGATTTCATGCTTAATCTGGCCCAATATGGCTAAATACAAAAAACCAAGAGCCTCAACCATTGGGACACCGGTCTGCCACCGCAAACGCAGAAATTGGCAGGACGACCGAGATTTGCTNGAGGAATTGGCCGGTTTGGTGAATCTTCTCGATGGACCATATGATTACTACGAGCAAGGAGTTGTCGCCTTCAGAGAGAAAATCAAAGGGTTTCGCGAAGTTGGCTTCGAGCAGAATACGGAAGCCTTCTTTCTGGCTATGTGGATTCGAAAAACTTTAAGCGATTTATTGATTAAACAAGGNAATTATGACTTACGCATTCATCCCATTCAATTTCCCCAAGACATNGAGGCCGTCATCCGTGACGAAGAAAAGAAAAGTACTCAAAGCGGATTTCCTCAGATGCTCTCNGGGGTTAGTTTGGACACCTTGTTTCCGGACCCGCAACTGAGAGCCTTTGCTCTGGAAAGAATGCAAATCCTTTACCGGGGCGACCTCATTGCCTACCTTTCTTCTTTAGTTGCCAAAGAGAAGCAATCCCTAATGACCTTCTCTGCATCCATCATGGATTTGATTAACATCTGCCAACATATGTTGGCGCTCCGCGATATTCGCATTCAGAAAAGATTTTCAGTCGGAGAAACTGATCTTTGGATTCCCATGTACTCCATGGGTGTGGAAGTCAGGAATTCATGGAGCGAGGAGGAGGAAATTGAGGTGATACGAATTCTAAGCAACACAAATTTCAGACTTCGTTCGAAATATTTGGTGATGGTAACTCCCGATGACTTGTCTGACGAATCCTTTCTCCAACTTCGTGAAATTGAAAAAAGGGGGGTATTCGAAAACCTTTCCGTCATCCGAATTGGAGACTTTGGAAGCTATTTGGATCAAATTGTTGAAATCGAGGAAGCTCAACTTTAGCCACCAGGAACGATTTCCTCTCTCTTCAATCTTCCCTCTTGGTCCCAAAGTCTTCGCCCGCGATATTTCCCNTCGCTCCAGTACTCCTCTTCACGAATGATGCCCTTCCCCCACCATTTCGTCTTAATTCCAGACAGAATTCCATTATCGAAGATCGCTTCCAATGCCGGAGAACCATCAGGAAACCGCCTAAGTTGNTGTCCATGTGGAAGACCGTCCTTGTAGGATGCTTCCATGGAAATGGTTCCATCTTCGAAACGACCTATCATGCGTCCGGTAAAGGGAATCTCCAAGCCATTCCGGTAAATCAATCCATCTTCCCCCGTCCTCGATTCCGAGCTTGAAATAGTCGGATAAGAACGNAGAGGTTTCTCGTAATCCATCATGATCTCTTCCTCCGTTCGATCCTTTGAAACAAAAAGTGATTCCTTCGCATCGGAAACTTCCNTTTCCTTCGGGCTCACATTATCATCGCTATGCTGATACGCTACNTCCTCCTTGCTCTCCGAGCAGGATAGAATGAGCAGAAAAATCANAATGCTGCATAAGACTTCCAATATGACATGCATGNGGCTTGTCTAATTAGNTTGGAGAATCTTTATAAACAGGTAAACAAAAATGAAAACTCTCTTTTTAATCAGACACGCAAAATCCAGTTGGAATCACCCTGACCTAAAAGANATCGATCGTCCCCTGAATGAAAGAGGTCTCGCAAATGCTCCGTCCATGGCACAAAGAGCANCAACCCAATGGANAACACCTGGTCTTGTCCTCAGTTCGCCGGCAAGGAGAGCGAAGGACACGGCAAACCTCATGAAACCGCTTTGGTTTCCGAATCAGGATATCGTTATTGAAAAAACCCTTTACGAGGGCTCCCCCTCTGAGGTGCTTGATTTAATATCTTTCACCGACGACGTTTTCGAATCGGTTGCACTGTTCTTTCACAATCCAACCATTACCTTTCTGAATCACATGCTGACTGGATCGGCGGCTTTTGAATTTCCGACTTGCGNCATGTCCAACCTCCAATTTGAAGGAAAAAGCTGGGGTGGACTTGAAGTCTCGACTTGCTCCCAAATCGACTTCGATTACCCGAAAAAAAGAACGAACCCTAAAGGTCCATGTGGCTGAGAATTCTTTCTGCGGCCNCCTCAAAAGCACGATCGTCATATTCTCCGACTNCCTCTGGGTTTAGCCTAAGGNAAAAGGNAAGGTCATCGGGCATACTCATGAGTTTTTCGATCCATTGACCTGGTTGCAAAGTTTCTACGGAAAAGCCTTCGCCATGTGGGAATGGGATGCCCTCATCGCCATCAGCNAAGTTTATCGGCTTTTGTTTCGGATTTTGATCCTCGGACTTCAGGTTCNGGCTCTCGTTCATNTCTNTCACAACTTATCTTCTCCATTTTCGCCTCAATTGAAACGAGTGGTTGTGATTCTGACTTACCTCCTGTTAGTCGAACCNTTGGTTAACAATAGTCACTTCCATGCGACTACTCTTAAAAATCGGTTCCATTCGCCCAAACTTTAGAAAAATCTTCTTTCTCCTTTTCATTTTCNCTTTAACCGTGAGAATAGCGATATGACCAAGCAACCCTCCAAAGCGTATGAAAACATAGACTTCCTCAATGAGCATGAAGCTCGCCCCATCCGAGTGCTTTGCGAATTAATCGAACCGGACTCCAGACTGAAAAAACAAGGTATCGAGAATACGATTGTTTTCTTTGGTTCGGCGCGCCCCAAACCTCTTGCCGAAGCAAAACGTGATCTGGACGAATTACTCTCATCTAATAAGGACGAGGATAGCTTGGACCAAGGTACTAAAGCAGAGGTCCAGAGGGCCCGTCGCATCTTAAAATTATCTGAGTATTACGATAAGGCGGTCCAACTTGCCGAAAAAGTTGCGGAATGGGGGAAGAACAACAACGNAAAGAAATACCACATTTGTTCAGGCGGAGGCCCCGGNATGATGGAAGCGGCGAATCGAGGCGCTGATAATCGAAAATGCGAATCCATTGCGTATGGAATCAGCTTNCCCTTCGAGCAAGGCGTCAACTCATTTGCAACGCCAGAGCTTTCCTTTGAATTTCATTATTTTTTCATCAGAAAGTTCTATTTCCTTTACCATGCAAAAGCGGTTGTCGTTTTCCCTGGTGGATTTGGCACCATGGATGAACTCTTTGAAACCTTGACTTTGATACAAACCAAGAAAATCAATAAGAGCATACCAATTTATCTTTTTGGGAAAGATTTTTGGAGTGGACTGATCAACTTCAATCAGTTCGTGGAATGGGGGGTTATTTCTCCCGATGACCTCAAGCTCTTCAAGATCGTTGATACTGTAGATGAGGCTTTTCAAGCGGTNACCAAAGACCTNACCCAAGATGAGAATTCTTGCGAGCTTTAGTTTCGATTTCTTGGGAAATCATTCAGTGGGCGTTAACTTTTGCAATGCGAGTTCCAAATCATCAGGGATTTCGGCGCGAAAGGTAAGCCTTTCGCTCGATCTCGGACAGCTAAAGCTTAATTCACAGGCATGAAGCATAACACGACTAAAGAAGACAGGGGATTTTCCATTTTGCTTAAAACCATAAGTCAAGTCCCCTGCAATCGGATTGGAAGCATTGGAAAAGTGAACTCGAATCTGATGAGTCCTGCCCGTTTTTATCTCACAATCAATAAAACTGAACCCCTCTTCGAAGCGTTTGATTAAGCGCCAGGTGGTCAGGGCAGGCTTTCCGTGTTCGGCAACCGTCATTTTCACCCGAACCTTTGGGTGACGAGCAATCGCACCATTGAATTCTCCCTCTGTTCCGCTTAACTGCCCTGACACCAAGGCAAAATATTTCTTCTGAGTTTTGCGATCTGAAAATTGAGAAACCAAAGAGTGATAGGCTTGGTCGGACTTGGCTATGACCATAACGCCGCTGGTTTCCTTGTCCAAACGATGAACAATCCCAGGGCGCTCAGGGGCTCCAATCGGGCAAAGCTGATCCGGGCAATGGTGCATGAGGGCATGGACCAAAGTATCCGCCGAAGTCCCATCGCCTGGATGAGTCACCATTCCCGAATCCTTGTTTACTACGATTAGGTGATCATCTTCATGAAGAATCTTCAGGGGGTAGTCGTAAGGTTCGATGGGGGAGCAAGATGGACGCTCCAAATCGACCATCAACTCATCATCAGGAAAAACTTTCGTCTTTGGTTCCAACTTAGAGCCATCCGAACGGGTTACGCGTCCCTCCTCAATCGCTTTCCTGATCCATGTTCGGCTCACTTCGGGAAACTGGTCTGCCAAGACTTTATCAATCCGTCCGGTTACGTCCAACGGGCAACGAAAGAATCCCTTAATCATCGCCCTTATGGTAATTTTCGATGATTTTGAGGATCTCAGCTTGGGACGAGCGCTTCTCAGACAATTCCATATCCGCCACCTCAAAACCATTCCAAGCGAGGCTTCCTATATCAGAAACCGAACAATTCAAACGATCCATGCAATTGAGGTACTCTTCGCAAAGCGAGTTGTTGAAGGAAAAAGGATCATCCGTACTGATTGTACATGAAATCCCTCGATCAATGAATTCCTTGAGAGGGTGATCACCCCATTCCCTTACGACACGCAGTTTATGATTGCTGATCGGACAAACGTCCAAAGTCGAACCGGAATCAACGATTACCTTCATGACGTCTTCGCTTTCCACCGCACGCACGCCATGCTGTATCCTCCGAACTCCCAATCGTTCGATTGCATGCGAAACGTTTTCGGCAGGTCCGAATTCTCCAGCATGAGCCTTGACTGTAAGACCGTTTGAACGAGCCTTTCGCCAGAAAGGAATCGTCCAATCCTCCATCGGAAGACTCTCCAAGCCATGAAGATCGATTCCAGCAAGCTGCTCCCATTTTTCAATCGCTTCCTCCAAGCGCGGAGCCAGATAAGGGGTGTACGCATTTCTGCTAATACCCATGAAAACCCTCACTGTCAGTCCCTTTGGCACAGCCGCCAGAATAGCGCTCAGAATTTCTTCGCCCGGAATCTTCAGGAACTCCATCATGCCGGCATGAAAGCTGGTTTCAACATATCGCACTTTTTCAGCAAGATGATTTTCGAAAATTCGTTGGGCCGCATTATAATAAGATTCGGCTGAATTGAATACCAAGAGAGCATGATCAATCAGAATGGACTCAAATTGCTCAAAGCTCTCATACCTGAAATCCGGCTTCCTGAAAGCAGGGATCGAAGAAAACTTTTCGGGGTTCGTCTCTCGAAGCATTTCCCAAGGGAGAGCTCCTTCGATGTGCAAGTGTGTTTCGGTTTTCGGCAAATTGGCTATTAATTCCTCTACCGCCGAACCTTTCATAATAAACGCGAATCTATTTACCAAGCAGGTGATCGGGATTCAACTTGAGCAAATCTTCCTGAACGAAAAGACCGTCCTTTCGGATTAATTCGTCATCGAACCAAATTTCGCCACCACCCCACTCCGGTCTTTGAATGCTTACCATATCCCAATGAACCTGTGATTTGTTTCCGTTGTTGGCTTCCTCATAAGCTTGACCCGGGGTAAAATGAAAAGAACCTGATATTTTCTCGTCGAAAAGAATATCGAGCATCGGATTCGTGATCATAGGGTTGAATGCAATCGCAAATTCGCCTATGTATCTAGCTCCTTCATCAGAATCAAGAATTGCATGGAGCTTGTCTTCATTCGAACGGGAATTTGCTTCGATGATTCTCCCCTTCTCAAAACTCAATCGCACTCCCGAAAAGGAAGTTCCCTGATAAATCGTATCCGCATTAAAGCTAACGTAACCTTCGACGCTATCTCGAACAGGACATGAAAAAACTTCGCCATCCGGGATATTATGCGTTCCACCACATGCGACGGCATCGATTCCCTTTAGTGAGAAGCGAAGATCCGTGTCAGGGCCGACGATTTTGACTTGATCGGCCTTTCTCATTCTCGCCTCCAGAGAGTTCATTCCCACTGTCATTCGATCGTAATCCATGCAGCACGCGTTGAAATAAAAATCCTCAAAAGCTTCCGAGCTCATCTTGGCCTGCTGAGCCATGGATGAAGTAGGCCACCTGAGCACACACCATTTAGTCTCCTTCACTCGCCAATCCAAGACTGGCTTAAGGATTTTCATTGCCCGCTTCATGTCCTCTGCAGGCAAATCCGAATTCTCAAAGACATTGGACGAACCGCGCAAGGCAACGTATGCGTCCATTACTTTCATTCTTTGCAACTCCCAAGTCAGGGCATCCTCGAACTGAATATCCTCTCCACCAAGTATGCATTCACGGTCAAGCCGAGCATGCTGGACTTGAACGAAAGGGATTGCTCGTCTTGCTCTGGCGGCGCGGACCAAGGCCAGCACCATGGCATCTGGAACGTCAAATGCGTGAATCAGGATCTTCTCTCCTGCAGTTAGGTTGGTGGAATGCGAGACAAGGTTCTCGGCAAGGGTCAAATAACGCGGGTCCATGCTCAATCCTCCCTCAGACTCCTCGGCGAATTTTGGAGCCTACGAAATTAATCCTCACCCGATAGACTTTTTGAACCCGGTTAATAATTTCGAAGGTTTTGGGATCCACGCGGTAAGGAACATCCTTTTTACGTATATCAACAACTGCGGTGAAACCGCGTTCGGTGAATACGTCAATCAGCATTGCAATGGCCAAAGGGTCATCAAAAACCGCCTCTTCCGAATTGATGTAGGCAAGTCCGGAAATCGAATGTTTTTCCACTATGGGAATAAATTTTGATTTGATCAAACCAACGACTTGCTCGAAAAGCTCGGAATGGAATTTCTCATAGGAGTCCAAGCGGTGAACGAGTATTTGCCTGGCGTGAAGCGAGAGCTTCTCGGCCAATGGGATCGAAGCGATCCGATCGTAGGTGGCCTCATCCAACTCCAGAGAACTCTGGTACTTGAGTTCGCTAATGATCCTCTGCTGAACCTCGATCACAGAGCCATGGGCATTGATGAAATGATAATGGAAAACCTCACGCAAGGTAGTCAGAGAGTCATATGTCGATTCCTTGAAGGTCTTATATCTGCGATGGGCGGCGTCCTCATCCAGGTCGGTTTTTCGTATTTCCCGAATTTCTCCAACTCCGGAAGCTTCAACCTCGGCATTGTGAGCAATGGTACGTTGTCCTCGCAATAACTGCCTTCGCACACTCTCGTCTTCATCAATGAAAAGCATGATTATGTGAAACCGTGGCTTCGGAAACTGCGACTCTTGAAAGGTCCCGAGATGCTTGCTTCTCAATTCGCTTAACTTTCCATGGAAAAGCTTTAGGCATTCGACCTGTGTCTTCGTTCTGGGATAGCCGTCCACTATGGCTCCACTTTCATACATGGGGTCGAGTAAAGAGCGTAAAACCAGCTTTGTTACCTCTCTGTCACCAGCGAGCAGACCCGCGTCAATTTTCTTCCTAGCCTCGGGAGACTTGAGGAGTTCACTCACGATGATGGGCTTTTCCGTAAGGTCCCTAAATTCCATTATGAAGGCGGTTTGAGTCCCCTTTCCGGCTCCAGGCGAGCCGTTTAACCAAAAGATTTCGGCGGGAAACCGCAAGTTTTCCCCACCCAACTCTTGTTCAAGTTCGTGCCAAACGGTATGAAAAATGAGCTGAGCGTCCTTAACCTCCAAATCCTCGACTTTCTTTGGTCCTTCATTGGAGCTTGAATCCTCACTCTCAGGCAATTCCTGCAAGGTTTGCTTTTCAGATGGTTTTGACTTCTGATCTACTGACATATTGTTGATGATTTGATTGCTTTGAAAAATTTCCGGAAAAGCCAAGCGGACTAGATGCCCCCCCCCATTTCGTACTCCTTAAAATTCTCCATCGAGTGATCCATTTTCAAGGAAGGAAGACTTTCTTCGGCACACTCCCCAACGATTTTGGAGGGTACGCCCGCCACGGAAACGTGAGGAGGGACGTCAGTAAGTACCACACTGCTTGCTCCAACCCGAGCGCCTTCTCCGATTTCAACGTTACCTAGAATCTTGGCGCCCGCTCCGATCAGGACTCCCGAGCGGATTTTCGGATGACGATCCCCCCTTTCCTTTCCCGTTCCCCCCAGAGTGACTTCATGAAGGATCGAGACGTCATTTTCGATGACAGTCGTCTCACCGGCAACGAAACCAGTCGCATGATCCAGCATAATTCCCTTTCCGATCCTTGCTGCCGGATGAATATCGACCGAATACACGATTGAGGTCAGGCTTTGCAAATAAAGAGCGATTTCTCTGCGGTCCGCGTTCCAAAGAGCATGCCCAACCCTGTAGGAGCACAATGCCTGAAATCCCTTGAAATACAAAAAGGGGCTGATGAAATCATCGCACGCCGGATCCCTATCCCTGACTGCAAGAAGGTCTGCTTCGATCGCATCCATAACTTCCTCGGAAGATTCAAGGCTCTTTCTGAAAAGCCCACGAAGATCATCCTCGGGAACCGATCCTTTCGCCAAGCGAGAAGACAAACGCCAACTCAACGCATCCGACAAGGATTCACGCTCCAAAATCAATTCGGTAAGAATTTTGGAAAGAATTCTTTCGCGAGAAGCTAAGGAAGTCGCTTCTTCTCTCAATTTCGACCACATCGAGTCACTCATGGTAAGGATTTTCCGGTTTCAAGCTTTCAAAAGGTTCATTCATCTCCGTAAAACTTTTTGCCAATTGCCACTTTACCCCTTCCCTGAGCCATTCTCCATTTGTTGGTATCCCGCAAAGAGTAGACGCATCCGCAGTATTCCTGTTGGTAGAAACCTTCTCGCTTGGAAGTCTCGATCATCCTTTGAGACCCTCCCGACTTTCGCCAGTTGTAGGTCCAATAGGTCAAATCCTCATACCTGGAAGCAGCGCGCTCTCCGCATCCATTGATTTGTTCCATATTCTTCCAGCGAGAAATCCCCAAACTACTCGAAAAAAGCTTGTACCCGTTTTCATGAGCATACAACGCAGTGCGCTCGAAACGCATATCGAAGCAAACGGAACACCGAGCCCCTCGTTCGGGTTCCCACTCCAAACCTTTGACTCTTTGAAACCACTTATTGGTATCGTAATCGGAATCGATGTGCTTCACACCGATTTTTTCGCAAAACTTCTTATCCTCTCCCTTTCTAATTTCATATTCTCGTTTTGGGTGGATGTTGGGATTGTAAAAGAAAACCGTTGGAGTAATTCCAGATCCCAAAAGCGTCTCGAGAACTTCGCCCTCACAGGGAGCGCAGCATGAATGAAGCAGAATGGACTTTTCCCCATTCGGCGCAACGAGTATTGGACGCTCTGCAGAATTCACGACGGAATAATACCTGCCATCTGTGGGAATGGCAATCCGCTTATTCGGCCTTGAGGTTGCGTTTCATCAAATCCTGCAAGGCAAGAGCCGGTTTCTTGTTCTGATAAAGAATAGCATGAATCTCTCGTAAAATAGGCATTTCCACTGAGATATTACCACATTTTTCATAAAAACAAGCGGTAGCCCAATAACCCTCGACAACCGTCTTCTGGGAGCGCACGACCTCATTGGGATTGATCCCCTTCGCTAATTCCAAACCAAAGGTCCGGTTTCGGCTCCATCCGCCCATGCAAGTTCCGATCAGATCTCCGAAACCGCTCAGTCCCATAAAAGTTTCGACTTCCCCACCCAAGGCAACCCCTAGGTCGACCATCTCGCTCATGCTTCTGGTAAGCAGTGCCGCACGAGCATTATCACCCAAACCCAAACCATCCGAAAGTCCGGTGGCAATGGCATAGACGTTTTTAAGGCAACTACCAAGGCCCACTCCAATACGGTCCTCGGAACGGTAAACTCTCATCATTTCCGAACTAAGTCCGTCCTGTAGTTGAATGAGGGAATCCTTCGGTCCATCCATTGCCAAGACCATTGCCGCCGGTTTGCCCTGCGCCACATCCAAAGCGTGGCTAGGTCCGGTCAGATAACCCGAACGGACGGTTGAGCCAAACTCTTCCTGTATGACTTCGTGGGCAAACTTATTGGTTTCCGGTTCAAGCCCCTTGCATAATGCAATGACTCCCTTCAACTGAGCGAAATCATCTTTAAAGGCCAAAACCGAACGACAAGTTTCGCGAAGCGCGTGAGAGGGACATGCCATGAACAAATAATCGCTCTCCATGACCACCGGACGCAAAGAGCAACCGACCTGCATGTCAGCCGTAAACGCGACACTCGGCAAATATTCTTCGTTGGTCCGCTCACTGGACAATCGCAACGCATGCTCCATCCGTCTTGGAACCAAGGTGACCACATGACTCTGTTTTGAAAGGTAAATGGCAACGGCCGTACCCCATGCACCAGCTCCCAGGACACAAAAGTTCATTTGGTCGGCAACTGGCGGTTTCTGATTTCTTGAACGAATTCACCAAGGGCTTTACTGACGATCTGGTTCAGATTCGCATAGGGTCGCACGAAGGAGGGCACGGGACCGTTCGACCAACCGAGCAGATCCGTGGTGACAAGTATTTGTCCATCGCACGCTTCACCACTCCCAATGCCTATCAGAGGAGGCAAAACCTGACGAGCCAGCTCGGATGCGATCTTGGGCTCAATCATTTCACCAACGATGGCAAAGCAACCAGCTTCCTCTAGGGCAATGGCATCGGTATACAAGGCCTCAGCCTCCTCTTTGGAAGCCCCGTATTTACGGTATCCTCCTATCGCTTTGACAGTTTGGGGCAACAAACCGATATGACCTAAGACCGGAATCCCCGTTGCCACGAGCTTCTCAATGTCATCGGCAACGTCTTTCCCGCCTTCGAGCTTAATTGCATCCGCCCCACCTTTCTGCATCAATCGCCGAGTGGATTCAAGCAGTCGGTCAAAGGATAGACTGGCTTCTCCGAATGGAAGGTCCGCAACAAGGAGGCAGTTTGGATTACTCCGTCTCACCGCTGCAGTATGCCGAACCATGTCGTCCAAAGTAACGGGAATCGTGGTATCATAACCCAAAAGGGTCGTTCCGACCGAATCTCCGACCAAGAGAAAGTCCACCCCTGAATCGGAGACCGCACGGCCCATGATGGCATCATATGCAGTTAAGCCAACAATGGGTCGTTTGCCTTTTAATTGAAGAATATGGGAAACCGTTGGCTGGACTTCAACCGATCCACCGTGCGTTTTTTTTCCTTTTGACTCTTGGTTCCCCCGCTTAGACCCTGTGGCCTTGCTCGCTGAAGCAACGCTCAAAGACCGATCCACGGCTTTGTCCTTAGACCTGGAACCGGATTTATTCCTAGAACTCCT
>NZLE01000081.1 GCA_002692605.1 Opitutia bacterium | reverse complement strand
CCTGAACTCGATTTTTACGAGAAGATCGATTGTCTTGCCGAATCAACCTACGAACTCGACCTTCGAGGCAATCCGCTGGACGNGTCTCTTCTCCAACCAAAGGAAACCCTCCGCAACAAACTGAGCATGGGACGAATCCCTTCGAAGGTCATGCNCTCATCCCCGGNACAAGGGATTTNGCCTGACCATCAGCAAAAATCAAAGTTTCGNCAGAACGTCTTCGCGTGGACTCATGATGAGTTCGAATCCTATCGTCAAAANGGTAATTTGAATGAATTCNATCTGGCTCAGATCAATTTCAATCTGAACGCGGATACCATTTCCCTATNGGAACTTAATTATTCTTCCCAACAAGGCATCCAAGAAGTTGAACGGAATTTCTCCACACCTCACNCCATTTGGTTCTCCAGCTATAANTCCACGACCAAATTCGAGTTCTCCACGGTAAACTTCGCAAGAACCCTCTCCTACAAGAATAAATCCAAGGATACTCGGGATTTGGCCAATTGAAGCTTTCATGACTGATCAACCCCTAGAGCTCACGGATCGATGACCANACCTAAAATTGCCGTAATCTCCGCTTTTTTCGCTCTTATGTTGGGGCTGAATAAGCAAGGTNATTGCGAAAAGCCCTTTCAGGACTCCGTTTTGCTTTGGAATCCCCTGGAAAAACCAAAAATCAAATACGTTTGCTTGCTTGATGATTCGATCTCCGGAACGCAAGATCCGAAGATTTGGCCGGTTTATTCCCTTGCTTTCATGAGATCCTCAACTTCAGGAAAGATTCTTTCCTCCGAATCCATGGAAGGACCGTATTACGGACGCATCAGCAGTTTGACGACTGAAGATTTGATCCCTTACCTGAACTTGGAAAAGATCGAGCAAAACCTCCCNAGTCAATCCTTCTGGGAATCCCATTACGAGGAGTACCTAAGCCAGAGGCAAACCCTCACAATCAAAGAAAATCTCGCATTGGTTCAACTCGCTTATCTGGAAAACAATGATTCGNCCGAAGGAAACTATTCGAAGATTCCGTACACCCCATTAGGTTCTTTGACCCAAACGACGAAGAAAGCCACAAACCCAACGAGTATTGCCACCTATCTTTTGATCGGCGGTTTCGTGTGTCTTTTCCTCAACAAATTCGCAAAAAGCTCCCCGGAGGGTTTCGGCTCGGACAAGCGAAAGATTATCCTAGCGCGCCGCAAAAGGTGGTTAAGGGGTATTTACAATNTTGGATTAATCGAGAAAAGCACTTTTCAAAAATTGCTCAAAAGGNTTGAAGTTCTCCCCAGTCTGATCGAAGCGCTGGGATTGAAGAATCAATCCANAGTATCNTTNTCCAAAGTAATCGAAAAGGATTTGAAAAGAGCAAATAGCGGAGAATCCGTGGTCAGGACCAATGAGATGTCTGAGGTTAAAACCTCCCGNTAGGTTTCCAAGGTTTTGATGAAGGCGTAAAATTCCGCCGAGTCGTNGCTTTGGTTGTAAGCNGAAGCGTAAATCGCCGACGCTTCGGCATCCGCTTCACCGTAAATTTCCTGTACGCGCTTATAGGCTTCCGATTCGATTTGCTGCAAGTCCTTTTCCTTNGTGCCGAAGATTTTAGCNGCTTCCGCGGCTCCTTCGGAACGAAAACGGTCGGCGATTTGCTGCCTTTCACTCACCATACGTTCGTAAATCCGTCGGCGCACGGTTTCGTTGTAATTGATCCGCTTAAAGCGGACGTCAAGCAATTCGATTCCAAAGCCCTCAAGCTTGGAGGCGGCATTTTCGAAAATCTGNTGCTCCACTTTCTCGCGCCCAATTCTAATGGGATACAAGGTTCCCACTTTGCCAATTCCCTCAACNAGGGACTGATCCGTCTTGGCCACTCGATCCTTGGTCGTCCGGACGATTTCAATCAATTCATGCTTCGCCACCGCGTTGCGCGTTTCACTGCCAAGAATATCATTCAGGCGGGACAAGGCGCTGCGCTCATCCCGCAAACGAAGGAAGTATTGCATGGGATCACTGATGCGCCAACGGGCAAANGTATCGATAATNAGGTAAGTCTTGTCTTTGGTGGACATTTCATTGGCCGGNCCGTCCCAAGGCAAAAAACGCTTTTCGATNCGGTTGACTTCCTGAATGAAGGGAATCTTGAAATGCAAACCCGCTTCGGTTACGGGTTCCCCCACGGGTTTTCCGAATTGAGTGAGGATCACCTGATCGGTCTCCTCAACCACGTAGGAGCAAAGGTAAAAACCGATTATGCCAAGAATCAATGGCAGAGGAAGAAGTTTGAGGANATTCATCAGTTACGCCCTCCATTCCCAAGATTTTGCAATTGCAGGAGAGGAAGCACTTGGGACGCATCCTCATCAAGGATGATCTTGCGCCCCATTTGCGGGACCACTTCCTTCAGGGATTCNAGGTACAGACGCGTTCGGGTTACCGAAGGGGCTTTGGCGTACTCTTCGAATTGGGCATTGAAACGAGACACGTCTCCCAAAGCCTCNTTGACTCTTTTCAGGGCATACCCCTCGGCGGCTTGAATCTTTTGATCGGCGACTCCGCGAGACCGAGGAACTTCCTTGTTGTACTCGCCCTTTGCTTCGTTGATCATCCGCTCGCGTTCCTGTTGAGCTTGGTTGACTTCATTGAAGGAAGCCTGCACTGGAGGTGGAGGGTTGACGTTTTGCAACTGAATTTGGTCGATCCCCAAACCAAGTTCGTACTTATTCACCAAGACCTCCAATCGATTGCGAGCTTCTTCCTCAATTTCCTGACGACCAATGGTGATGACCTCGTCCACCGTTCGGTCTCCCACCACGGTCCGCATCACCGCTTCGGAAACGTAGCGGAGGGTTCCCTCCGGATCGAGAACGTTAAAAAGATACAGTCGCGGATCACTGATGCGGTATTGAACGATCCACTCCACTTCGGCGGCATTCAAATCTCCCGTCATCATGCTCTTTTCTCGATCACGGGCTCCTCGGCTGGTGAATTGACTGGGGTTGGTTGCTCCCATTGACCCGAAGCCATACTCCTGCTTCAGTTGCCTTCGAACCGGCAATACGTATACTGCATCAATTCCAAAGGGAAGCTTGAAACGAAGACCTGGCTCGACTGTCTTAAGATACTGCCCAAACCTCAGCACAACGCCCTGTGACTCGGCTTGAACCGTGTAAATGGAAGTAACGGCGGCTGCCAACAGCATCACCGCGACCACGATCCACAAAATTAATCCATTGCGGATGAATTCGGGTATTTTGATTTCAATGGGATCACTCATAACCCTTCATTAATACCAAAATGACCGCATAGGTCAACGAAGGAGCGATCACTTTCCCGCAAAGGCTCATTCGATCTCGTATTTTCTCTTCAATGAACTACGAATCTCAGCCGCATCGTAGACAAACAAGTCCTCGGGTTTGGTCTTGAGCAAACGAATGGTCTTGGCCGAAAAGGGAATGTCTTCCATGAACGGATCATCATGAAAATAGTGTCGATGAAAGGGATAGCTGGAGGTAACGTTACGTATGGATGACCCGGTTTCGGAATCCACCACTTCGAAAAACGAAAAACCCTCTTCCAAGGTAACCTCGGAACAACGAAGCAGACAGAGTTCGCCGGTGGCGGGGTGATCTCCACCCTTGAAGGTCACCCGGCGCAAACCCTCACCCAGACTAGTTTCGTCATAATAAGCTGGACCGTACAGACTACCCACCCCGCAAGCCGAGAGAAAGAAGACTGGGAGTAAGAAAACGAATAAGAGAGGTTTGGGTTGCATATTTATGAATCTATTCTGATCGCACTCGGTGAGCAAGCCCTTCTCGGCCTAACTCATCTGGCGCTTGCTCTCCCGCTTCCTTGCGGTGAAATCAAGAATTCTTTTTCTCAATCGAATGGTTTTGGGAGTCACTTCCACCAACTCGTCCGGAGCGATATACTCGATGGCCCGCTCGAGAGAAAACTTGATTGCCGGAGTCAAAGCCTCGCTTTTGTCACTGCCGGCAGCGCGATGATTGGTGACGTGCTTGGCTTTGGTCGGATTGACCGGCAGGTCTTCCGTCCTGGGGTTTTCCCCCACGATCATGCCTTCGTACACTTCCTCGCCCGGACCCACGAATAATTTGCCCCGGGTCTCAATGTTACGCAAAGCATAGGTCATGGACTCACCCTTTTCCATGGAAACCAAAGTGCCGGTGCGACGCGTGCGAATGTCTCCGGAATCCGGGCGGTATTCCTTGAACAGATGAGACATAATTCCCTCTCCACTGGTCAAGTTGAGCAACTCGAATTCAAAGCCGATCAAGCCACGCGTCGGAATCGTAGCTTCCATTTGGGTTCTACCCCTGTTTGCGGAAATGGATTCAACCACACCCTTGCGGTTGGCCAAGGATTGCATGCATCCGCCGACCGCATCGTCCGGCACCTCCAAGTAAAGAGTTTCGAAAGGCTCGTGGGAACGGCCATCGATTTCCCTCTTGATCACGGTCGGTCGGCTTACCAAGACTTCAAACCCCTCTCTTCTCATTTCCTCAACGACTACCGCCACCTGCATCGCTCCCCGAGCGTTCACGTTGAATTCGGTCGACTCGCCGGTTTCCTCGAGTTTGATGGAAATGTTGGTACGGGCCTCACGAATCAAGCGGTCACGAATTTCCCGAGAAGTCACCCGATCGCCTTCTCTGCCAGCCATCGGTCCGTCATTCACCGAAAAGGACATCATCACAGTGGGAGGATCGATTTCCACGAAAGGCAGGGTCTCGGAATCCTCGGAGCTTGCCAGGGTTTCTCCGATATCCAATTCCTCGAACCCCGCAATGCCAACTATATTTCCAGCCACACCTTCGGCAGCATCATTGGTCGCCAAGGCGGAATACTCGAAGACCTTGGATACTTTTCCCTTTTCGGGTCTCGAACCATCCTGAAGGCGCCAAATCGGATCACCGATTTTGACGGAACCCGAAAGGACCTTCCCCACTCCGATCCTGCCCACGTAATCCGACCAGTCGACGTTCGATACCAACATCCGAAATTCATCCGATTCTTCGACTTTAGGAGGCGGGACCGAACGCACGATCGCCTCAAAGAGAGGCTTCATATCGAACCCCTCATCCTCCAAACGGTTTCGGGCAAATCCCTCCTTGGCGCTACCAAATAAAAAAGGCGCGTCAAACTGCTCCTCCTTCGCATCCAGCTCCAAAAACAACTCCAGCACCGCATCCTGCATCTCCTCGGGACGCGCATTGGGCCGGTCGATCTTGTTCACGAAGACCACCGGATTCAATCCCGCGGCCAAGGCCTTTTGGAGGACGAAACGAGTCTGAGCCTGCGGTCCTTCATAGGCATCGACGACAAGCATAACTCCATCGACCATCTTCATAACCCGCTCAACTTCACCACCGAAATCAGCATGTCCGGGAGTGTCGACGATATTGACCAGATACTCCCCCCAGCGTACGGAAGTGTTCTTCGCTTTGATGGTGATCCCACGCTCCCGCTCCTGTGCCATCGAATCCATCGCCCGGTCATCCAGGACTTGGTTTTCGCGAAAGCAACCCGATTGTTTGAGCAATTGGTCCACCAAGGTTGTCTTGCCATGATCGACGTGGGCGATGATCGCGAGGTTTCGAATGCGTTCCGGCGTAAGGGATTTCATGTCATAAAAAACCCGCCAACCTATCTATTTTTTCCAACCGTGACAAGGTTTGCTTTCAGTAAGTTTTGATGGGAAGGAAATGAAAAGGCCTGACTTGCGGACAAAAAAAAGCGTCCGTCGTTGCCCATCGACGGACGCTTATGATTAAGCCCACGATATTTACTTTAGTTTGCTCAGAGTGATAAGACTCCAAATAAAAAAACCAAGAGCAACGCAAGGGTGACTCCCATGACAGTTCCCGTCACGCCGATGGGTTGCTTGGATTCTTCATAATGATTGTTGAGTGTTACTTTTTTCATGCATCCACCTTTCTACTCCTTCCATAACGCATAGGTCGCGCCAACTTCATGAAGGAGAGTTAAAAAGTTACATTTCCCCCGAAACTCCCTCGTTACGGAAGGATTGCACGAGGTTTCATGAAACTAATTCATGGACCTCTTCAATCACTTTCAGACCAGAAACAAGATGATCAAAAACGTACGTTCTCGGAAGGATCCCAAAAGTATTCCTCACGCCAAAAGCTAGGGTTTGCCGGCTCCTCCTCCACCCGGAGTCCGCAAAAGGAAACGATCACCGGCTTCGATGGTTAGGCTTTGAGATCCTTGAACGGACTCCCGCCTGCCATCCTTGCGTATCAAAATCTGTTCGCCCGGCTGCCCGGCTTTCCCTCCCGCCAAGCCATCCGGTCCTTCGCGGCGACGTTGACTAAGTATGGAAAGAGACACGGAATTCTCGAAAAGGTATTCCCTCTCAATCCCCTCACCGCCTGTCCATGCTCCCTCGCCCCCCGAACCCCGTCGCCTTACAAAACGAAGCAAACGGACAGGAAAGCGAGCCTCCAAGACCTCCGGATCCGTGATCGCAGTATTGGTCATGTGAACTTGCACGGCAGAAGTTCCAGCCTGCCCGAAGCATGCCCCCGAACCGCCGCCGACGGTCTCGTAATGGCTGAAGTGATCATTTCCGAAAGTGAGGTTATTCATTGTACCCTGCGAGCAGGCCACTTTGCCAAAGGCGTGAAGCACAAGGTCCGTCAACCGCTGACTGATCTCTACGTTTCCCCCTGCCACTCCAGGGCAAAGCTCGGGCTCTCGGGAAAAATCGGGAGCCAAGAGACAATTCCTCGGAATCATGATTCGCAGAGGCTCGAGCAGACCCTCATTCAACGGAAGATCGCTCCCGACAAGCAATCGCATGCAGTACGCAAGAACGCTATGCACAATGGCTTCGTTTGCATTCAGGTTATCCGTTCGCACGGGTGAAGTCCCGCAAAAATCGAAGATCGCTTGCTCATCGAAGATACTTACTTTCAAAGAGAGCCGATCACCATCATCGAGGAATTGTTCGGCAACGATTTCCTCGTTTCCCAAGCTCTTGAGAAATTTTCGGCAACTTGCGGAGGCGGCTTCGGTCAAGGCTTGTAAATGATGGGTGATCTCGTCCTCCCCGTATTCATCCAGCAATCCGGACATTGCCTCAGCGCCGCACCGCAAGGAAGCGACCTGGGCCGACAAGTCCGCCATGTTCTCGCCCGGCTGCCGGGAGGGATAGGGACCGGAAGACAAAAGCTTTTCAATTTCCGCAAACTGAGAATTTCCCGCCCGGAACAGGAAGAAGGGCGAAATCACCACACCCTCTTCGGAAAGATTCGTCGCTCCAGCGGGCATTGAGCCGGGTACAATTCCTCCGATCTCCGCGTGATGAGCTCGGTTGGCAAGGTAAGCAACCGGATTCCCCGAATCACCGAACACCGGCAACATCACGGTTACGTCGGGCAGATGCGAGCCTCCGTACCCAGGATGATTGGAGATCATCAGATCCCCCTCTTCCATGGAAACGGCTTCTCGAAGCATTTTTCGCACGCACAGTCCCATGGCCCCAAGATGGACCGGTATGTGTGGGGCATTCGCCCCCAAACGGCCGGACTTGTCCAATAATGCGCAGGAGAAATCGAGTCGCTCACGAACGTTCACGGAAAGAGCGGTACGCTCCAACTGCGCGCCCATCTCCTCGACCAGGCAGAGAAACCGACTGGTGAACAGTTCGGTCTTGGCAAACTTGAAAAAAGGCGAGGCATAAGGATTCTCCGAAATTTGGCGATGCAGGGAGACGGTTCTTCTCGAACCCATGACTCCCTGCCACCCCTTGTCAATCCAAAGGGCACCGAATTCGTCACTGACAAGACAAGGACCAATCAGTCGGTCCCCAGGTTGCAACTCATCCCTTCGATGTATTCGGAACTCAGCGGACTTGACTTGCCCGCATACGGTTTCGGGAAACGTTTCCTTCGCGGACTCGGGCTCCTCTCCGCCCACGCGCACTCGCAGCGAGTGGAGTTCAAGTTCCTTACCTTCGGGGAAATAGCCGAAGATCTTGGTGAATTTCTCCCGAAAAGCTCCAGCCAGCTCCTCGGCTCGGTAATCATGGAACTCAAGAGTCGCTTCCTGACCGGCCAAACGGATCGAGGCGGTTTTTCCAATGAGTTCGCCCCGATCCCCCGCCTTCTCCACCGAAGCGATTCCCTCGGCAAGCATTTCCTTTTCAATCTTACTGATTTCGTGAGGATCAATGGGACCCAATACCTGTCGTTCGAGGATTCTCTCGATCCGGGCCTTGGATAAACCGAAAGCACTCAGTAGTCCGGAATCCGCGGGAGAAAGAATCCTTTTGACGCCGAGGCGAGAGGCCACCCCACAAGCATGTTGCCCTCCCGCTCCACCAAAGGTAACCAAGGCATGATCGGCGGGATCGTAGCCCTGCTCAACCGAAACCTTGCGAATGGCATTGGCCATCGCGTCGTCCGACACGGCAAGAAACCCAAACAACAAATCATCGCGATTTCTTCCGCTTAGCTCGATAAGTTCGCCCAAACGGGATTCGGACGCAGTTGGGTCGATGGGAGTGGAAAATTTTCGAGGATCCAAGCGGCCTAGTAAAAGATTGGCGTCAGTCAGGCAGAAAGGACCGCCAAAACCGTAGCAAGCGGGGCCCGGATGAGCGCCCGCGCTCTTTGGACCCACCTTGAGCAAGCCGTTCTCCACCGAACAGATCGATCCTCCGCCAGCGGCGATGGTTTCGATGCGAAGAGCGCTTCCCGATACCTTGGCTTGCCCAATCCGATGCTCGGGCTGATAGGAAAATTGCCCGGAATGCCGCGAAACGTCGGCGCTCGTACCGCCCATATCAAGGTTGATGAAATGAGTGACCGCAGCCGAACGAGCCAGATTCGCCGCTCCCACCACACCACCTGCGGGACCACTGAGCAGGCTGTCGATCGAACGGTATTGAGAACGATCCAAGAGCCCCCCTGANCTGGTCATGATTTTCAGTTCACCCCATTCGCCCAAACCCTCTTGCACACGGTCCAAGTATTGCTCGAGGATTGGAGCAAGATAAGCTTCGATGACAGCGCTTTCGCAACGAGGCAGCCATTTCATGAAAGGATGCGTCCCNAAGGACTCGACCACCTTAGCAAAACCAAGCTCCCGCAAAAGTTCCGCAACCTGTCTTTCATGATCGGGGTTNCGATATGAATTGAGGAGGGAAACCACCGCCGAAGTCTGCCCCTCTTCAAGCAAGCGGCAAGCCCTCTCCCGTACCCTATCGAGGTTCGGAGGCTGAAGAATCTTGCCCGTGCGATCGATCCGTTCCTCGACCTCTATGACTNGTCCATGAAGATGCGGTCGCTTTTGGGGCACCGGATCAAAAAGATNCGTTCGGCGTTGGTCACCGATTTCCAACAGATCGGAAAAACCGGAGGTTACGAANAGAACCGGTCTGCGCCCGGAGTCCTCAAGCAANGCGTTGGTGCATCGGGTGGTGGCCAAACGCATCCGAACCCGCACCGAATTCGGGGCGATGCCGGAACGGGCCAAAATCAGTCTCATACCTAAAATCGGAGCCTCCCAGTCGGAATGAAGTTCGATGGAACCGAGCCGCTGATCCTCTTTGTCAAAAGGTTGATCGGTTCGGAGAATTTTGGATTTCGGTTCCCAAGACAAGACGCGACGGCTTGGTTTGCCGGACNCGGTAAAGATTTTGAAACCGATGGGAAAGTCTTTGGGCCACCCCGGGTCTTCGGACAATGCCATGCAACCCTCTTCCAGGTAGGAGATCACCTCAGCGGACAAACTTCCCCTTGAGAGTACCTTGGCTCGTTCGAGCCTTCCGTNCGACCCTCGACCGAGACAATCGGTAAAGGTGCCTCCGGTATCAACGTAAAAATCCCAATTCTCCTCTTTCATCCCGAAAGGTTTTCATCTCGACTGCAAGGAGGGCCCTCGGCCCAGGATTCCAAAATCCTCAAGTGCTCCGACGGCAATCCAATTTCCCGGCCACCCTCTTCCACGATCCGTTGGTAATTTGCAGAAGGTCGTCCATATGCACGGTCAATGGACAAGTATACCCAGACCTCGCGCTTGAACCGATCGGCCCCGACCTCCACCTCGAGGAGAATTCTCTCATAAAAACCCTCGGACACGGCTTCATATTGATCCAAGGCAAACCAGTCACTCTCCCTCAAAGTCCATATACAACCATGAGTCTCGGAACCTGGTCGCTCTTCAACCCCGGCATATCCATTGCCATTGATGAAGTAGGCCCATCCCCTGAGAACCGCCAAGGATCCGTACTCCGAACCTGGGCACCGACGGGNCATTTGATCTCGATTCATGTTGGAGCCGTAAGCAAAATATTGGTTNGTCATCGAGNTAAAGTTTGAGNGTGAAGCGAGGTGAGGCAAGAGGGAAGGTTTCGCGCTTGAACATTTTCTCAAATCGTACATGATGTTCGTTTGCGTTAGAGGTCTTCCCCAAAGGATTGCCTCCTTGACAAACCCAAACCCGACCATCGTCGGGAGAGGGACGAAACGGCGTCTCGGCCTCAAACCTGAGACGCGGGTTCACACAAGTGAATCCCACGGGTCAAGAAATCAGTAACAGTAATGTCAGAACAAGTTAACAAACAAAACATAATCGAAGAGAATCGTTCCCACGATAAGGACACTGGGTCCAGCGAAGTGCAAATTGCCCTTCTTACCGCCCGAATCGCCCATCTTACGGAACATCTTAAAACACACCGCAAGGATTTTCACTCCCGCCGAGGCTTGCTTATGATGGCAGCCCGTCGGAGAAAATTGTTGGATTACCTCAAGAAGAACGACCTTAATCGCTACCAGGCGATCATTGAAAAGCTCGAACTTCGCAGGTAAGCGCCATCCACCCCAGCCTATNCATTTCATACGACCGGTTGTAAATCCGGAAGTATTCTCCTCCGAAGAATTTCAACGAGACCGAGCCGGTCCTTTTGGAAATTCGAAGAGGCTTTGATCGGACAATCCGGTCTGATCAATGGGAAGCAGTAAAAATCACTACCTAGAAGTAAGTACGAATAATGAACCAAAAACACAACGTAACCGCCGAGAAACTCGGCATCCAAATCTCCACCGGAACCTTGGCAGGTCTAGCCAGTGGGGCCGTAACCATCACCAAAGGAGACACCAANGTCTTCGTTTCAGCCACTGCCGCAACGACTTTGCGCCCCGGTCAGGACTTTTTTCCTCTGACCGTTGATTACCGCGAAAAATTCACCGCCGCCGGCCGTTTTCCAGGCGGATACTTCAAACGCGAAGGAAAGCCGAGCGAGAAGGAAATTCTAACCTCCCGCCTNTGCGATCGTCCCCTGCGTCCTCTCTTTCCCAAAGGTTTTCTCAATGAGGTTCAAGTCATCGGATACCTCCTTTCCACTGATCAAATCAACGAAGCGGACGTACTTATGGTCAATGGAGCCTCCGCGGCCCTGATGATTTCCGACATCCCNTGGAANGGTCCCATCGGATGCGTTCGACTGGGAGAAATTGACGGAGAATTCGTGGTNAATCCGACCAACGAGCAAATGTACGATTCCTCGCTNGATCTGATTTACGTTGGAAGCGAAAAGGAAATGATGATGATCGAAGGTTCCGCTGACCAGATCCCNGAGGAACGATTTGTGCAAGCGCTTGAGTTCGCTCACGAATCCATTCAGGACATCATCTCCGCTCAAAAGGAATTGGCCGAATTATGCGGNAAGGAAAAGAAAGAATTCGACTTGGTGCAAGCACCCGACGAAGTTCTGGCCCTCTGCCGCGAAATCACCGGAAACCGTATGGAAGAAGCCATTTTCGCTCCCTCCAAGCAGGAAAGACAAGTCGCGGTGGACGCAGTCAAGGAAGAGGCGAGCGCGGCATGCGAGGAAAAATTCGNCGAGGACTTTGACTCCGATCACGTCAAAATGGCCTTTGAAGTCATCCAAGAGGAAGTTTACCGGGAAAACATTCTTGTCCGCGGGAAACGCGCAGACGGACGCGGTCCAAATGACCTGCGAGAAATCACTTGCGAAACCGGCGTACTCCCCCGGGTTCACGGTTCAGCTGTTTTCACCCGCGGAGAAACCCAATCGCTTGTCCTCAGTACCTTGGGAACGAGTCGGGANGTCCAGGACTTGGATGGATTGACCGGTGGACCCTCCGCCAAATCCTTCATCCTACACTACAATTTCCCTCCTTTTTCCGTGGGAGAGGCCGGTCGCTTCGGCTTTACCAGCAGAAGGGAAATCGGTCACGGAGCGTTGGCCGAACGCTCGGTTTTACCAGTCCTACCTCCGGAAGACGACTTCCCCTACGCAATCCGCGTAGTCTCCGAAATNATGTCTTCCAATGGCTCGACCTCCATGGCNAGCGTCTGCGGGGGTTCCCTTGCACTGATGGACGCCGGGGTTCCCCTGAGCAAGCACGTTGCCGGAATTTCCACTGGGTTGGTAACCGAGATGGATGATCAGGGAAACATCAGCAAGCACGTCGTCCTCACCGATATCATCGGTGCCGAAGATCACTTTGGTGACATGGACTTCAAGGTCTGNGGAACCCGGGACGGTGTCACGGGGTTCCAGCTCGACCTCAAGATTCAGGGCTTGCCGTTTGACATCGCGAAGGAAGCGGTGAAACAGGTGACTGAGGCCCGCATGCAGATTCTCTCCGCTATGGAAGAGGCCCAACCCACTCACCGAAAACAGTTGCGTGAGCACGCGCCCCGTATCGAAACGGTGCAAATCGATCCCGAGAAAATTGGCGCGCTCATCGGTCCGGGAGGAAAGAACATTCGCAGAATCACCGAAGTCACCGGAGCAAGCATCGATATCGATGAGGACAACAGTGGAAAAGTTCGAATCTATGCCACGGATACCCAAGCCATGGAAAGAGCCTTGCAGGAAATCGACTTGGTCACCGGAGAAATCGAGGCTGGCAAGACTTACCGAGGTATTGTCCGAGGAGTGAAGGAATTCGGCGCGTTCGTCGAGTGTCTACCGGGTAAGGAAGGACTTTGTCACATTTCCGAGCTTGCCGATTTCCGGGTCAACAAAACCGAGGATATCTGTAAGCTGGGTGACGAAATCATCGTCAAATGCATCGGCATCGATGACAAGGGTCGCGTCAAGCTAAGTCGAAGAGCTGCTCTTGAAGAAGCCGATTCCTCGGAATCGGAAGAGTCCGCTCCCGAAGAACAAAACGAAGAGCCTTCCGAAGAGGAAGCCGAACCAGCGGTCTCCTGAATCGCGGTTGCCCTCGAGCAATAAAATCTTACAACTTAGAGGAGGATCGCCCAAAAGGGGCGACCTCCTCTTTTTTTTGAAATGACCCAAGACAAGCCATTGGCCCTAATCACTAACGACGACGGTATTGGATCGGGCTTTCTGCTCGCCTTGGTGGAGGCGTTCTCTTCATCCTTCGAAGTAGTGACCTGCGCTCCGGACGGAGAAAGAAGCTGGATCGGGCATGCCATTTCACGTAACGCAAAACTCGACCCGAAGGAAATCAAGGACTATCCCTCGCTCGCCTATGCTCTGAATGGGACACCGGCGGATTGCGTGAACCTTGCCTGCGGCAATTTGCTGCCCAAGGCTCCGGATTTGGTGGTCAGCGGGATCAACCTGGGCTACAATGTCACTTTACCTATGATTCTATCCTCCGGCACCGTGGGCGCAGCAATGGAGGCTTCCCTACTCGGTTTCCGGGCCATGGCGGCAAGCATGGCCTTACCCAATGATCAATTCGAAAGCATTCGCGAATCGGGCGGGAAGGAAATGGATGATACGGTGCGCGAATCTCTCAAGCATTCGGCCGAGGCTTGCGTTCAGTATGCCTTGGACGTAATTGCCGCTCCGGTCCCTGACGGGCTTGTCGTGCACAACTTGAATTTCCCCATCGGTTACGATGGAAGTAATGATCCAATGATCAGTTTTGCGGGTTCCCTGTATTTGGGCAGCTTTTTCGAAAAGCAGGAAGGAAAACGGACCTACCAACTGGTCTACCACCCGGAACGCCTGGAAGCGGCGAAAGTGGAAATCGGTTCTGATCTCTGGGCCCTCAGAGAGGGAATGCCTTCCGTTTCCAGACTCGATTTCTCCGGTGCCAGTGGCAAAACCTACCTCGAACCCTGATTGGAAAACGCATATGCTGCACAAGCTCTTCCAATGGTGGTATGACAAGACCCGTTCCTCCTACGGCCAATCCTACAGGAAGATCGACAATCGCTCCAAGGAGAGGGATTTGATTCACTATTTCCACGATTTCGGTGGGGATGGGATGAATACGCGCACCTCTCATTGGTTGAGAAGAAAACTATTCAAAATGTTGTTTTGGACAGTTTTCCTGGCCCTTTCCTGCTGGTTTGCGTATGAAAGTTACCACGGACTTTTAATTTACGACGACTAGGTCGTCATTTGGCTTGATCGATCCATAAGAAAAAGGTATTCTGATCGCTTTTTCTCATAACATCATGAAGAAGACGCACAAAGGCATCGCCAAAAGATTTAAGGTAACCGGTTCCGGGAAAGTTAAATTCCGCAAGCCCGGGCAAAGGCATTTGCGTAGAAAACGCACCGTCAAGCAAACCCGAGCCGGTCGACAGGATCAAGTTCTGGCGGAAGGCATGGCCCGTCGCGTCATCCGGGCCATTTCCTCCTAGATACAAACACGACCACAAGTAAGGAGCCACTACCATGCCACGAGCACGCAACGTACCCGCAACCCGTAAACGCCGCAAAAAAGTCCTCAAGAAGGCCAAAGGATATTTTGGAAACAAATCCCGCCTTTTTCGCTACGCCAAGGACGCGGTGGACCGAGCCGAAGCATACGCCTATGCTCATCGTCGCAAGCGTAAGTCCGAATTTCGCCAGCTTTGGATCGTCCGAATTAATGCAGCCTGTCGCAACGAAGGCATGCGCTACGGAGAATTCATGCATGGATTGACCAAGGCAGGCATCGAGTA
>NZLE01000080.1 GCA_002692605.1 Opitutia bacterium | reverse complement strand
CTCTTGTGGCGATAGTAGCTCAGTTGGTTAGAGCACTGGTTTGTGGTACCAGGGGTCGCCGGTTCGAATCCGGTCTGTCGCCCCATTTTTTTCGTCATAAGAATGCCTTTGTAAAGAGGATGGAAAATCGAATGAAATCCAACCGATGAAAATCTTCTTTTACTCGGCCTTGCTTTCTTTGTTTTTGTGTAATTGTTCGGAGTCTTACGAAAATGAGAAAACGGTTCCATCCGGAAAGCTCGGTGAATTCGTGGAAAAGACTCAGCGCTTGATTGTGGATATGAATGAAAGCGGATTACTTGAAAGCAGTCCCATGCGGGATTTCATAATTTTGGAACCCCTCAAAATCACGATGGGCGATGATGGGACGGTTTACCTGAAGGATTTCGAAGTCAAAACTGGAGAGGACTTTCCCACCAACGAATTGATCAACGAATTGAAGGAGAGAAAGAACCTGCGCAATCAAATGATTGCAAACGGATCGAAATCGTTGGAGGAGGCGAGTTTGCGCCTGTCCATAACTTTCGCTCAAAACCGATCGCCTGAAGTTCGGCATACTTACGCCAAGGTTTTGCAGGCATGCAAGGAAGCTGGTTTTGTGATTCATTCGCTCGAAGAGAGCGAAGTGATCTTGCTCGATCAGCAGTTCGCCGATCTTCTGAAAAAGGAGTGAACTTTAGTTCGCATGCTTCTTTCCCTCCAATTGATCGCGAATGGATTTTCGGACTTTTTCACCGGTCAGATCAAGCAGAGTGACGATGACCAGCATGCAGAGCAAAACCATGGAAAACTTATCCCAACTCTCCGCGGATTCGGCGTAGAGTTTGAGATGCAGTCCGATTCCTCCGGCCCCCACGTAACCAATGATGCTGGCGGAGCGCACGTTGTATTCGAGCATCCACAGGCAGTGGCTCCAGATCACCGGGCGAAGATTTGGCCAAAGCCCGTACTGGAAGGCTTGGAGAGAGCTGGCCCCCAAGGAACGGAGGGCTGATTGAGCATGCAAATCGGCGGATTCGAAGGCTTCGCTGAAGAACTTGGCGAGATATCCGCTGCTGTAAAAGGTTAGGGCAATCACTCCGGCCAGGCTGTTGGAACCGACCAGGACGACCGCGAGAATGGCCCAAAGCAGGCTGGGAATGGTGCGAATGCAATTGAGCAGCATGCGCGTTAGCATGACCAGCCAGAGAGGGGACAGGGTACGGGCCGCTCCCAAAGCAAGAACGAGGGAAAGCAGAGTGGCAAGTAAGGTGGATATGCCCGCAATCTGAATGGTTTCCCAAATCCCCGCGAGGGTTTGAGGGAGAATGTCGAAATCGGGAGGCAGGAATTGATCGAGAAAGCCTTTGAGGTTTCCCCAGTAGTCGAGGTCGCGCCCCGATCCCTCGAGGGCGGGCAGGGAGGAAATGCCGAGAAGAATGAAAAGGGCAAAGGTAATACCCTGCAGGTCGAAGCGACTGTGCCATGGGAGCTGGGGAGATTTCGAGTTCATTTTCTCTTTGCTCATACTTTCCGAAAAGACCATCCGTCAGACTCTTCCTCCGATAGGGTAAGCTGGTGGGTGGCATGGCGTTCGACTTGCTCGACGTCATGCAGGACGCAGACCAACGCTCCTTTTCTTTGGCTTTGTTTTTCCTTGAGCAGACTGAGGACGCTGTTGGCCCAATCCTGATCCAGGCTGGCAACGGGTTCATCGGCAAGAAGCACTCTGGGAGCGGCAAGCAGGGTGCGGGCGATGGCCAGACGCTGTCGTTCTCCGCGGGAGAGCGTGGAGGTCCACTGATCGCCTTTGTCGGCGAGTCCCAACCTCTCCAGAAGTTCCATGCTGGAGGATTTTTCGGAAGCGGGGAAACCGAACAGAGTTTCCAGCGTGCCGTGCCTTCCGAGGGATCCGCTAAGTGCGTTTTGGATGGCCCGGGCACCGTTGGCCAATTGCAGATCCTGAAAAATGGTCCCCCCCGGCAATAAGCCTTGAGCCAGGTTGCGAACGGAACCTTCATCACTTTTCAGTTCTCCGGTGAGGGAGCGAAGCAGAGTGGTCTTTCCGGATCCGGATGGTCCGACCACTGCGAGGAAATCGCCTCGGCTTAGGGAAAATCCAAGATTGCGAAAGAGCCACCGCTCCGCCATTCGTATGCCAAGTCCATCGGCTTGAAGCAAGGGTTGTTCGGCAGGGTCCTCAGGATGCGGTGGTTCTAGGGTCAAGGTTTCAAGGTTTTTTGGACTGCGAGAGCTTCGCGGGTGACCTTCAGATGTTCGTCTTCTTCAACGGTGACAAGCTCACCATTGAAGATGCGGTCGCGGAGTTCGGCATTTTCCTGGTTCATTTCCAGCAGGGTATCTTGTAAAAACTTTTTGTCACTCTCGGAGATCGAAGCCCGTACGCAAAGAGTGTGCGCGGGTACCGGGCCCTGCTCCTGAACAATTTTCAGCTGAGCCTTTTGGGCATCGGACAAATACTTGTTGTCACCTTTGTAGACGTAGTCGCTGACCGCGGCGGCTTCCACCTCCCCGCTGAGAACTTTTTCAACCGCGGAAACGTATCCGTTCCCGTAGATGGTTTGAGAAAAATAATCGGTCAGCGCAACATCCGGTCCGACCAGTCCCTGTTGGACCAAGTCCCAAGTTGGTATGAGAAAGCCAGAGGTGCTTGAACGGCTGGCGAAGGCAACGGGTTTGCCCTTGAGTTCGGTGATGCTTTGATAAGACTTATCCTTTTTGGAAAGCCAAATGCTATTGTAGTGGGGCTTTCCGTTTTTGAGATGCACGAGCAGAATGCCGGCGGTGTCCTGGGATACGTTTCTGGCGGCATCCGTCGAACTGAGGTAACCGAGATCCAGGGTTCCGTTCCGAAACGATTCGACCACCACTCCCGAATCCGTGGGTATGATGACTTCCACCTCACGGTTGAGCTTCTCGGCGAGGTATTTCTCAAGATCCTCCTTCTCGGCGAGCATGCTTGCGGGGTTTTTGTTGGCTTTCAATGCGATGACGAGCTTTTTGAGGCTTAGTTCCTCGGAGTCTCCCGCTTGACCGGACGTTTGGTTATCCGTGGAATCCCCGCAGGAAGAAAGCAGAGAAAGGAGCAATGCCGAGGTGAAAAGTGGAGGGAGTCCGAGGAATTTGATGAATGTCTTATGGTTCATGATATAGCTTGTTGAAACTGAGTCTCAATAAGGGTATTCCTGTTTCTCGTCAATGAGCGAATGCGAACGGGGCCTGACTCTTTCATGGTTCCTTCAGCATTTCACGGATGAAATCCAGGGTGAAGCGTGTAGGGGTTCCTTGTGCCTCGACCCATGCCTTGGACGCGTGGCTGAGTTCCTCTCTTTTTTTCGGATTACCGGCAAGTTCGAGGAGTTCGGCGACAACCTGATTCGAAGTTTCGCATGGTTGGGCCGCTCCCCGAGCGAACATCTCCGTGCAGGTTTCCTGAAAATTCTGATAATTGGGTCCGACTACCAGGGGAATCCTTAGGGCAATGGGTTCGATGGGATTTTGTCCGCCATGATTGGGAGGAAGGGTTTTTCCGATGAAAGCGAAATCCGCAACTTGAACGAGACGGGAAAGTTCGCCGGTGGTATCGGCGAGATAGACGACGTTGTCGGGCGGCGCCAGATGGGAAGCCGAACGCAGGTGGTGGGGAAGGGAGGATGATTGTATGACTTTCTTCACTTCCATTCTCCTTTCGGCGTGCCTGGGCACGAGGAGCAGTCGAACGTCTCGGTTTTCGAGCCTGAGACGTTGAACGATTTCCAAAAGCATTTTCTCTTCGCCCGGCCAAGTGGAAATTCCAGCCATCACCAAGGATTGGGAGGAAAAGCCGAATTCCTTTCGCAAGGTTTCCTTCTCATCGGATTCCAGTTTTTTGAAGTCGATGGCGTCAATCTTGAGATTGCCCGATACTTGAAGGTTGTCCTCCCGCACATTGAGTTCCAGCCATCTTTTCCGCTGTCTTTCCGAAGCGGCAAGAACCATGAGGTTGGAAGGAATCAGTAGGGAACGGGCAAAGGGGGAGGATCGAAGGCGGGAGAAGGAGCGATCGGACAGGCGGGCATTGATGATTAACAAGGGAACCTTTCTGTCGTTTGCTTGCCTGAAGTGCTCCGGCCATAACTCGCTGTCCACCAAAATGGCGAGATCGGGGTCAATGCGTTTCCATGCTCGCTTGCTGAAGGGAAGCCAATCCAACGGAAAGGGACCTTGGGCGAGGGCGCGCTTTCCGTAGTAGCGGTCGGCGAGGTTCAAACCCGTACTCGTGGTTCCGCTCAAAACAACCTCGATCGATGAATCGTTCAAAAGTTCCAAGAGCATTCTGGAGATCGAGGATAACTCGCCGACGCTGACTGCCTGGATCCATATTCTTTTGCGTCCGGAAACCTTTTTCGGCAATTTGGGCCAGTATCCCAACCGATAAGGAATTTTTTTGCCATAACCTCCGCGCCTGAACATTCTCCGTAGGTAATAGGGCGAAAGAAGGAGAGACAGGACTGGGAAAAGGATTCTGTAAAGTTGGATCACGGAGGAAAGGTATGGGCTCGGTGCTTTACCGTTGCAAGGCGACTTGGGTTAGGAAATGATTCACGGTTTTTGATTTATGGAGAGAATTGACCGAATCGCGAAACTTTTTTCGTCTTGCCGTGAAAAAGGACGGGCTGCTTTCGTAACCTACGTTTGCGCCTGTGATCCGAATTTCGATCTATCGCTGGAGATTTGCAAAAGTCTGATCGACCGGGGAGCGGATCTATTGGAACTCGGGGTTCCCTTTTCCGATCCCTTGGCGGATGGCCTGACCAATCAACTGGCTGCTCANCGGGCTTTGGAGGCTGGTTGCAAGCAGGAGGACGTTTTCCGGTTAGTTCGTGAAATTCGCAAGTTTTCGGAGGTGCCGATCGTTTTNTACACTTATTACAACTTGGTTTATTCTCAGGGTGTGGAAGAGTATGTGAGAAGAGCCAAAGAGGCGGGAGTGGATGGACTGCTTACTTTGGATCTGCCACCCGAAGAAGCCGAGGAGTTGATCGAGGCTTCCAAAATCCATGAGATGCATAACATCTTCATCATCGCTCCCACCACGCCGCAATCCAGAATCCCCAAGATCGTGGCTTCGGCAAGTGGGTTCTTGTATTACGTTTCGCGAGAAGGAGTGACCGGNGAGCGGAAGGACTTGGCGGCAGATCTTGGTGATCGGGTTCAAGCCATACGAGCTCACACGGATTTGCCCTTGGTCGTGGGTTTCGGCATTTCTTCACCTGAACAAGTCAGAGAGGTTGCTTCCCATGCCGATGGGGTGGTGGTCGGCAGCGCTCTGGTCAATTGCGTCGCAAACGGACTCGACAATCCATCGGGTATTGCGGAAAGCATCGGAAAAAAAGTCGCTGAATTGAGCACGGGCTTAGGCGGCTAATGGAATTTGATCTTTAGGCTGGGAGCATGAACCGGGCGGTCCAAACCCTTCATTTCATGGCAGGGGTCACCGCATCCGGTAAAACCGAAATCTCATTGGAATGGGCCCAAAATCAAGGAGCTGAAATTCTTTGCTGTGATTCCGTGGCAGTGTACCAGGGTATGAATCTTGGTTCGGCGAAACCGACCNAGAAGGAAAGGGCTTTGGTTCCACATCATGGATTGGACTTATGTCCGGTTTCGGAGAACTACGACGTCATCCGCTTCGCGGACTATGCCCGCAGGGTTGTCAAGGAGGTAAGCGCGCGGGGTAAGGCTTTGTTGGTCGTTGGCGGGAGTGGTTTTTACCTCCAATCCTTTTTCCTCCCTCCGAGTGATGGGATCCAGGTTTCCGATGCCATTCGCGAAGAGGTGGAGTCTTTGGACACGCGGGAAGGAAGACCTGTCATGCTGAAAAGACTGAGAGCTCTCAATCCCGAGGGTCTCGGAGATTTGGACGTTCATAACCCAAGGCGGGTGATGCGAGCCTTGGAGAGATGCTTGAGTTCGGGCAAGACCTTGGATCGGATCCGTCGGGATTATCAAGAGCTTCCCAAACCCTNCGCGGAATTTTCCAAACGCATGGTTTGGCTTGACCGTGAAAACGAAGAAATCGAACTTCGGATCTCTCATCGCACGAACGCAATGCTCAAGGAGGGATTAGTTGAAGAGACTCNCGAACTCTTGGAGAAAGGGATGCAAGGGAATCCGACAGCCATGTCCTCNATTGGGTATCGTGAAGTGATCCAATACATAAGGGGGCAACTAACCAAGGACGAGTTGCCCAAGGAGATCAATGCATCGACTCGTCGCCTGGTTGCAAAGCAGAGAAAATGGTTTCGAAATCGACTTCCCTCGGAATCCCGACNGATTCTGAAGGAAGCGGAAATCCCTGATCTGAATTCCTTGCACTGGATTTCGGATTCTTGACCCATTCCCCTTCCTTTGCCTAGAATATCCAAACAAATGACCTTACTTTTCGCATTCTTTCCCTTATGAAGCCTCTTCAACGCATTGCAGTTGTCGGAAACGCAACCAAGGCAGGCGCCGGGGAAATTGCCGACCGCTTGGCAAACCTGGCCAAGTCCGAGGGTTTGGAGGTTGAGTTGACCATGACCTTTCCTCCCCCGGAGAATCTGCTTGCGGAGATGGATGCGTGTTTTGTCGTGGGAGGCGATGGCACCTTACTCAATATGATGAAGCAGGCTGTTCGACATGACGTTCCGGTGGCGGGTGTCCGCCATGGTCAACTCGGTTTTCTGGCAACCTTTTCTCCGGAGGAAATGGAAAGAAAGATGCCAGNTATCTTTCGCGGNGGATACGANATCAGGCGGAGGAGTATGCTGTCCTATTCGATGGGAGAAGGAGAGGAATCCTTCGCCTTGAATGATTTGGTGGTCAAGAGTGGATCCGAGGGAAGACTGGCTCGGTTTTCGGTGCACGCGGAATCGGAGCTCGTTGCGGATTATGCCTGTGATGGTATTGTTTTTTCAACACCCACCGGTTCGACGGCTTACAATTTGGCGGCAGGCGGACCGATTGTTCACCCAGGGTCAGAGGTAATGATGATGACCCCAATTTCCGCCCATACCCTTGCCAGTAGAAGTGTGGTTTTTCCGGCAGGGATTTCACTCTCGGTCGATTCTCATGACAATCCCGACGAGCCTTTGGTCTCCGCAGACGGGCAACCCGCTTTTGCTTCTCCGGTTGTCTTTCCCTTGCAGATCTCGGTTTCGATTCGTGCCTTTCCCCTCCTTGAGGAAACCGGGCATTCTCATTTTCGAGTCCTTCGCAATAAGATGAAGTGGGGGTAAAGGCTCTGCCAAACCATGCTTTCCTCCGGTACTCGAATTGGCCCTCACCGAATCACTTCCTGGCTTGGAGAGGGCTCCTGCGGGCAAAGTTACCGATGCGAAAGCACCGCGGATTCAAGTAAGGGCGAGTTCCGATACGTAAAACTGATTTCCCGGGAACTTTCCGACCGAATGGGCTTTGGTGATTTCTTCGAACAGGAATGCCAAGCCCTGCTACAACTGGAAGGTGTGGGTCTTTGGCCCATGAAGGATTTTGGGATCATGAAGTGGAAGCATTGGATCTCCTACGAGTGGTTCGAGGGAAAGGCGTTTAATCCCGAGCCCGGTGAGGGTGACCCAGCCTCGGAAGAGAGCCAGGGTTTCGAGGTTCTTCGCACCCTTGAAGATAAGTTGAGATTGGAGCCGGATTCCATCACTAAGGATTCCCTGTTGGGCTTGATGACGGATTTGCATCGAGGTTTGCATAAGGCTCATTTGAACGGATTCATTCACGGCAATCTCAAGCCAAGCAATATTCTCATCACCGAGAACGAATCCAATCCTTTGCAGGCCTGGATTGCCGAATTTGGTTTATATCGGTTCGGTTGTTTCAAAAGCCGAGGCGAGGATGGTAATGATGAATCCGAACTATCCACCCTGACTTTGGATGCTCAACAATCTCATGAAATGGGAGCGCGCTTCAGGCCAAAGGAAGCGCAGGCTGGGGTTGACCCGGAGGAGAAATGGGATCTGTTTGCGATGGGGCAGGTGGTTCGTCGGGTGATTGAAAGCGGAGAGAGACCAGAGACCGAATGGGAGGATTGGTCAGAATGGGCAACCCGAGCCTGTTCCGATCAAGGATTTCCTTCCGTTGCTCATTCCATGGCTGCGTTACCGGGGATGGAGGATCTTTCCGAGTTCGGAATTACGGTTGAGACCGACGCTGGGTCGGCTGCCAGAGACAATGAGGAAATTCGTTTGGAAAGGGAACGCGAATGGGCGTTGGCGGAGAAAATCTCAACCCTAAGGTTTCGTCGAAATATGACTGGATTTGCGGGTGTCTTATCGTTCATCGCATTCCTTTTAAGCTTTCTTTATCTCTTTTTGTTTCCTGCGCCTTGGACTGAGTACAGCATGGAGGGCGTCTTGGATAGCTATCAGTTGGGAGCCGGATTATGGGGAGGGCAGGCTTGGGGGATTGTGCCCGGAGCCTATGACGACGAGGGATCCGGCGGACAGAACGTAGTTGGAGAGTGGGAAAAGGAGGATGGCATGTTCAAGATGAGCTTCAGAAGATTCAAGAAAATCAATGACCAAAAAGGGGATAAGAAACTTTGGCAATTCATCGGACAGGGTAATACTTCTCCCAACGATTACTACAATTGGACTGATTATTTGCGATACGACCGCAAGCGGGAGGTTCTTTTGCTAATAAAAAGAGTGGATGACCGAGACACCTATTTTCCTGGAAAGACAAAGGATGGCGGCGCTAGGCTCTACCCGAGGGAACGTTTTTCCAGAAGTGGAGGAGAGATTGTTGCGGCTGAGTTGGTCTTTCCGCGTAAGGATGGTCGGGGAAGAAGTTGGGAATTGTTTTTTGCCTTTGGTTTTCTTCTGGCATCGTCCCTCTACCACAGGGAGCTGCGCAAGGTTGAAAAAACCAAGTTTGGAAAAGATTGAAATTTCAGACGAATCCGTCTTAGTAATCGAACTTCTTTATGTCTGGAATACGCAAAGCGACCTTGTCGATCATAGTCTTATCCTTGTGCTCATGCGGCAGGCAGAATCCCTCGGGTAGCTTTGCTGGGGAGATCAAGGATTGGGTTCATGANGTTTTTCAGGCTAAGGTTATTATGGGAAGCGAATCTTGTGAATTGCTTCTCATCCTCAAGCAGACTCCGGAGGGCACTTATGCCGAAATGAATTTCAGGCANCCTAANATGGAAGCNGTTCGAAGGATAGGGAAGTGGGAGGCAGGTGATGGCGAACGTGTCATACTGTTTGATGACGATAAGAGCCCATCCGAATATTATCTCATCAAGCGTGGCGTTCGTTACGCTTTTCAGACCCAGGATGGTTTGAGTAATGATGATGGGTCTCCTGTGCTTATGATGCGCAATGAAGGGCTTTCCAGAAAAGCTTCCTANCCCTTGCGTCTTTCCTTCGAAGATGATGGGGTAGCCAGAGTCAAGGGGGTTGGAGAGGAGGTTTTGCATGGCGAATGGCAGTGGGCTTCCGAAAAGATCGTGGTGGCGGTCAGTTTGCCTGCGCCTCAAGATTCGCCACGGACTCTTGATGGTTCCGAGACTTANAAGTATTTTCTCGAGTGGTCCGATGAGGATGCCGTGGATTTGCTTCTGGAAAAGATGGTCATTCTAAGACCCTTCCTCAAGAAGGATGGATCCAAGAGGCAAAGCTGGATGAGTTCGCTACACTTTACCGACAAGCCTCAATTGAGACGAGTCGGCAATTGATGGTTTTGATTTCGTCTATGCTCAAAAGTTTGACTTCACTGCCTGACTTGTCATCATAAAAAGCTTTTTTTAACCCTTTGTCCTTATGATTACAGCCATTCAAAACTTCATCTCCAAAAAGGGGAAGTTTGTTTTTTATCTTTTACTTATAGTGGTGATTTTCGCTTTTGTTTTGTATCTAGCTCAAGGATCATCCGTATTTGATTTGTTTCCGGATCCCAATCGCGAACGAAGGGACTTCTACGGCGTGGATTTGAACGATCCCGATGAAAACCGAAAACTTTCGATTTACAACCGCGCCGCTTCGGATTTCGGCGCTTTGGTTTCTCCTTTGCCGGAAGCTATGCAGAAAGCGGATGCCCGCTTCATGGAAAACCTGCAAGCTCAAGTGCAGGCTGCATTTCAAGCGAACCGTGAAGAAGTCGATCAGGCTGCTTTGCAGAGATTGTTCGGTTTCATGCAATCTTGGCCTAATTTGCCCAATTCATTCAAGGTAAGAGAAATCGCTCGCGCCGGGGCTTACGATTACGAGTTTTCTCAATCGTCCATACAGGCGAAGATCATAATGGACCACTACGCCGATCTATGGGGTTTTTTGCCTTTGAATTTAAACCACCCGCAACTCAACTTTCATTTCAGCCAGTTCGTTGAGAATCTGGATCCCACTCTCAGCAACGAGGAAAACCGAACTCGAGCCTTTGCTTTCGTGGGTCAGAGAAATGGAGTCCCGGTTCGCCATTTGGAAAGCATCCTTTACTCGCACTTCCGGGCACGCGAGATTGACCGGTCCTTTTCCCAAGTTGGATTCGCATTGAATAAGGAAGGTGAACTTGATTTGCATGCATCCGGTTTTGCATGGGATGCCGACCTTTTATCCGTAAGGCAAGAGGATCTCGATCTGGTCGACCCCGTAATGTTCAAGGTCAGCCTGAACGAACAGCCTCTGAAGCAGGATCGTTTGTCCTTCAGGATTGGTTCGAAGTCTCATGATTTTGTTTTCGTCAACGAGAAAAGAGATAGCAATGGCACTGAAGTTTTCGTCCAATTGGGAGAAGCAGTCGATTCCAGCCTCGTTCAATTGAGCAAGGCCGTGGAGCAAGCCGACCTTGGTTTCATCACCGATCGGAAAAAGAACCATTTTCTACTGACTCCGCAAAGAACGGCTCTTACCTCAACCTATCCTGAGGTTTCCTCAAACTCAGAGCGAGTTGTTGTGGAGGACATGCTCAAGGATGAATTNGCCGTCTTNCACGACGAGCGGAAGGAAGACGATCTTTTTGCGAAACCGGCTCGTACCTTTGCAANCGCCGTCCTTTTTTCTCCCAAGAAATTTTTGTCCCTACCTCCCGAACCGGACGATTCCCGAATGAGATCTTATTTTGAGCGGAATCGCTTTGAGTTCGAAGTTCCGAACCCTCCTTCCTTGGATGATCAGGGAGCAAAAGGACCCGTGGGNCCAACCGACTCCAATNCTTCGGAAGAAAATGCNACTCTTGCCTTGTTGGATCTGAATGCGACCGATCTTAACCAATCNGTTGAAAAGGAGGTCACCTTCGAGGAGGTCAAGGAGCAAGTCCGTCAAAGAATTTTGGATGGCGACCGAATCGATGCCGAAAGAGAAGCCGAGGACTTGGCCAAGGAAAGAGCCCTTGATCTTTTGGATTCGCTGAATGAATTGGGCGATCGCCTNAGAACGAAATACGCATCGTACCCCAAAAGGAGAAATTCTCCGGAGTTCAAGGAACTGCTTGAAATGGATGAGGCAACTCTTCGACCCATTACTTTTTCTCAATCGGAAATGGGTTTGCAGGGTAGAGTTCTCGGTTTGGAGAGAAGAGAGAGTGAGAGAAGGACGAACCGGGAACCTCTTGCCGAAGTTGCCGCTTTGAATGAGCGAATCTTTTTCACGCGCTCCATCCGAAAGTCCAGAGATGGCTTTGTCGTCTTTGTCTTGGACCGAAAGACTGAGCAGTCTCCCGGTTCATTTGATGAAGCATCTTTTTCATTGTTGTATCGCGAGTTTGCCGACAAGCGAAAGTCGGATACTTTTGCGGATAGAACGGATCATGTGCTCCAATCCTTGGANGAGGGAAATGAAAGCGTCTANGGGACAGGACTCATGGTCAGTGTGAATGCAAAAGACGGAGCAGGGATTCGCTCTNCCTATGATTCAAAATCCCGTTCCATTTCCAGTNTACTTACAAAGCTGGAGTCCGAGCGAGAGGAAATTTCCGATGCGGAGAGGGAAGCCAATGCAACCGCTTCCCAAATCGAACGAAAGGAAGCAATTGACCTTTCCATTGATGATCTAAGGGAACAGCAGGCCGCATTGAACGAAGAAAGAGTGCTTGCGACTCGTTTGGCCGAAGCTTGCTCGGGCTTGGAAGCAAACGCCCAATGGACTGAGCTCGAAAGATCGGGTGANCAAGCGATTTTCGTTCGTTTGAGAGGAGTTTACTCAATGAGATCCAAGGAGATGGATCCTGACAAAATGAAAGAACGGGTTTCCGACTTGGAGTTAGCCCGGGCCGAGAGAAGTCGTGACCAAATCCTNAANTCTCTTCAAGTTTTGACCGAGTAATCCACCCCTTTTTTTCATTGGAGGTNTTTTTTCCAAGCAAGAAAAAATTCCCTGTTTCCATCCGTTCCNGCAGGCGAAGCTTCGACGTTTTCCACAAGTTCGCTCATNGGCAATTCGTTTTGCGCAAAGTCAATGATCTCATGCACNACTCGTCTTCTAATTTTTTCGTCTCTGATTATACCACGCGTTTGATCCGCCTCTTGCTTTCTGCATTCGAACTGCGGTTTGACCAAGGCAACGAGAATTCCTTTGCTTTTCACGAAATTCCATGCCGAGGATAGTACTTTGCGCAAGGATATGAAGGATAAGTCCATGACCACGAAAGAAAATGGNCTTCCCTGGACCTCTTCGGGTTTCAAACTCCTAATATTGGTTTTTTCGAAGTTTGTTACTCTGGGGTCGGTTCTTAGTTTGTAATGAAGTTGGCCATGCCCTACGTCAATGCAGGTCGCACCCTTTGCCCCACTTTGCAAAAGACAATCCGTGAACCCACCGGTTGAGGCTCCAAGATCAAGAATGTGACAGGAGGGGGGCGGGATGCCTGACTCCCTGAGAAAGTTTTCCATCTTTAATCCGCCTCTGCCCACNTANGGCATGGGGCGTTCNAGTGAAATTGGCGCATTGGTTGGAATAAGTTTTGCGGCTTTATCCAATTTTTGGGATCCCAACCTAACTTGGCCTGCCAAAACGAACGCTTTGGCTTGGCTTCTACTTTCGCAAAGACCTTGGAGGACCAGAACTTCGTCCACTCGCNCCTTTTCCAANTTTTCCATGATTCAGGAACTAAAAGAGTTCCCCGAATCCATGCAAGCAATGTTTGATTTGAGAAGCATTTGTGTGCGGAAAATCAAAAAAAATAAAAAAAACTTGACCATGGTGGGTTAAAATGGCAAGAAATGGTGAGAAATGGAATTNTATGGATAGTCAGGGATAAAGACGTGCCGGAGTCAGGAACAACTTTTTTCGTAGGAGAATTCACTCATGCCTTGGATTCAAAGGGTCGGGTGACGATTCCTTCGAAGTGGAGGATTCCCGGTGGNGATAACACTTANNTGGCTTTACCGAACCCTGGGGGATATGTGACCGTTTATCCTCCCAAGATGGTTGCGCGTCTTGAGGAAAAAGTGGCTGAAGCAAGTTTGAGCGATACGCGAGCTCAAGCTTTNCTTATGGAACTCTTTTCGAAAGCTCACTCTTTCGGATGCGACAAACAGGGAAGAATCAATTTGAATGATAAACTTTTGGAACACGCAGGAATTAAGGGGAAAGCCGTATTGGTGGGAAATTTCTCCGCTTTTGCGATTTGGTCCGAGGATGGATACGAATCAAGACCAACCGCTGATGAGCGGAATGTTTTTGATGCGATGAGGGAGTTGGGGCTGTGATGCAAATACACGAAAAAGGAGTAACTTTTAGGGATGTTACTCCGCGAAGGGGATATCGTTTCGTGAATCACGCTCCTCTCCCTCGCGTATGTTTAGGCGCGGGTAAATGGTGGAAATTGGGGGAGATGGATGTATTGTGGAGCGGTTGAATTTGTTTGTTCTCCAGCGGCAGTGAGGCATATNCCTGTCCTGCTTGAGGAATGCTTGAGCTTCTTGAGTCCTGAGGCAGGTGGATCCTTTGCGGATCTCACCTTCGGGGGAGGAGGGCACAGTCGCTCCATTCTTGCCGCCAATCCTGACGTGAGTTTGCTTGCAATGGATTGCGATCCGGATGCANGCCTTCGTGCCGAGAGCGTTAAGGATGAGTTTGGAGAACGGTTNCGTTTCNNAGACGCGAGTTTCAGCAAAATCGATCAATTCTCCNCGGAAGGCGAGTTTNATGGGGTTCTNATGGATCTTGGGATNTCCTCTTTTCAATTGATGGAACCGANTAAGGGTTTTTCATTCAAATTGGACGCGCCGATCGACATGAGATTGGATCCGAGAGAGGGGCAAAGCGCNGCAGAGTTTTTGGAGACCGCTTCTCGGGAGAGTCTTNNACGNGCAGTTCGTGAGTATGGTGAGGAGAGACGCTGGAGTCGNGTCGTCAATGCGATTGTGGATGCTAGAGGCACCGGCATTTTAAAAAGAACCATGAGTGCGGCTGAATTGGTTTCGAATGCAGTCGGAGGACANAGGGGAAGGCAGAGGATCCACCCGGCAACCAAGACTTTTCAGGGTATAAGGATTGCCATTAATGGTGAGTTGGAGGCTCTCGCAATGACTTTACCCAAGGCATTTAGGGCTATGCGGGATGGGGGCGTTTTAGCGGTTATTTCCTTTCACTCCNTNGAAGATCGAATCGTCAAGAGGTTTATGAGGAAAATGTCCGGCCGTCCGATTCATCGTGGAGATTCATCTTTTGCTCAAGACCGGACTGCCTATGCAGAAATGGTTCAGGCGANNGCTATCTTCCCTTCGAAAAGTGAANTCGAATCGAACCCTCGCAGTCGTTCGGCTCGTTTGCGGGTANTAAGGAAAATATCACAACCAGAAATATGAAGAAGCGAACCATAGCATTGATTCTTCTACTTGTAGGAATTTTTGGAACCGGATCTATAGTTATCGTATGGATGAGGATGGATATCTCAAAAGTTGCGAAGCGTTGCGGTGAGTTGGAGGATGAAAGGGAAATCGTCTCTCGTGAGGTTCAGGAGTTGAGGGGGCAGAGATCAAGAGCCTTGCGACCTTCGACTTTGGCATCGATGGTGATGGGGCGATTGGCGATGCCCGACTCTTCCAAAACTTTCCATGTNTCCAGAGAAAATCTTTTGGAGAGTTTGGGCGATGATAAGGGNTCGAGGAATCAATCACGTTTTGCAGTGAGAGGGGAGTACGCAGGAAGTCGGTAGGATGAAAAGCCTGTTTATTTTATCCTTTAGGTTTTATTTGGTTTTTTTCTTAATTGTATTCGCGTTCTGCTCTCTCGGTGTTCGCTTGGTTCACTTGCAAGTGTTTAACGCCGAAAAATATTCTGAAATCGCAAACGGAGCCCGCAAGAATTTCATCTCTTTGCAGGCTCGAAGAGGAGATGTGGTGGATCGGAAGGGTAATTTGCTTGCAACGACTCGTTCCGTGGTCGAGGTGGGTATGGATCCGCATTCAATTTCGGATGATGATAGGNTGAAGTTTGATGAGTTGGCGAAATTATTGAATTTGGAAGTCAACTNGCTTCACCAGTCTGCGGACAAATTNACGAGAAAGTCCCTNGCGCANAATGGCGAAATACGAAACGTGAGGTGGATTAAGTTGAAGGAAGAAGTGGATGAGAAAATATACCGCGAAATCAGGAAACTTGGCATCAAGGGAGTATATGGAAATTTCAAGCATTCAAGATTGTATCCGAACCGGAGTCTTGCTTCCCATGTTCTGGGTTTTGTCAATAAGGAGGGTACGGCAACCATGGGAGTGGAGCGTTTTGCCGATTACTATTTGAAGGGACAGGATGGATGGTTGGAAAGTGAAAAGGATGGAATGCGTAGGGAAATGCCTCAGCATCGAGCTTTTGAAGTNAAGCCCATGGATGGATTAAACGTGGAATTAAGTTTGGATCGTATGATTCAAGANATGGTTGAGGAGGAATTGAAGAGAGTGGTCGAAGATTTCGAGCCATTGAGCGCTAGCATGATCGTAAGCGATCCCAAGTCGGGTTATGTTTTGGCTNTGGCCAATGCTCCTGATTTTGACCCGAANNTATTTTTTGAAGCTGATTTGGCAACACAAAGAAACCGTGCCTTGTCAGACCTTTACGAACCTGGTTCGACTTTTAAGATTGTGCCGGTATGTGGTGCGCTGAATGAAGGTCTTGTTTCCGCTGATTGCTTGGTTGATTGTTCGAAGTCAACTTACCGCAGAGGGAGCAAATTGCTTCGTCTCCCCAGTGACCATAAACCCTTGGGGGAAATCAGTGTCAGCAAGGTTGTGCAAAAATCGAGTAATCGTGGAGTTGCCCANCTNGGAATAAAGTTAGGCGCTGGAAGGTTGTATGATTATTGCAAGGCATTTGGCTTTGGAAGTAAAACCGGTTTTGGGATTGGGGGAGANCGGCGNGGAATGCTTCATGCACCGAAAAATTGGGATGGTTTGACTATAACGAGATTACCTATGGGGCATGCGGTGAGTGTTACTGCCATGCAGATTCACCAAGCGATGTCGGCAGTGGCAAACGACGGGATTCTTATGAAACCCCAATTCGTTGAGCGAGTTTTTGATCAAAAGGGAAAGACAGTCGTCCCCTTTAATCCAAAACCAGTGAGGCGAGTCGTATCATCAAGTGTAGCAAAAACCTTGAGTGAAATGTTGGTCAGTGTGGTTTCTACCGAGGGTACGGCTAGGCAAGCCAGACTCGATGGATTTGCGGTTGCCGGAAAAACGGGAACGACTCAAAAAATTATTGATGGAAGATATTCGAACAGGCATCACGTAGCTTCATTTGTAGGGTACTTTCCAGCGGAGGATCCTTCGGTCGTTATCACTGTAGTGGTGGACGAACCTAAAATGAAGAAAGGTCTGCTTGGATATGGCGGAAGTGTGGCTGCCCCTTCGTTTAGGAGGGTAGGGGAGAGGATCATTGGATATTTGGGCTTAGAGCCAAAGAATGAAATCCCAAATCTAATTTCGGGAAAAGTGAATGGAGTGAGTGCCTTGTAAGACTGATGATATGAAAACGTTAAGGGAGAAAATGGAGTCCATGGATGCGGTTAGAAATCGGATGAATGGGAAAAAGAACTTAGGGGAATTGCTGGTCGATNGTGAATCCATGACTAACGGAGATAAGGATCTTTTGGTCAATGCCTTGGTTTCGGACAGTAGGAGAGTGACCCCTGGATGCGCATTTTTTGCGATGCCGGGAATGCGGACGGATGGAGCCAGTTACATCAAGGATGCGATCGATCGCGGGGCTCATGCGATCGTAACAGAGAAGGATTCGACGGATATTCCCGNGAGTGTCGCGAAAGTCAAGGTTTCCGATGCCAGAAAAACTATGGCTAGTTGGGCTCGTAGATATCACGGAAATCCTGACGCNGCATTGAATTTGGTTGGGGTGACTGGAACGAATGGAAAAACCACNGTGACCACTTTGACTCGTCATTTGTTGGAAGAGCCTGGGAAACCCGTAGGCTTGATTGGTACGGTTCGCTATCACTTGGGTGATCGTGAGGTACCTTCCTTCCGAACNACGCCNGAATCNGCGGATTTGTACCCTCTGTTAAAAAGTATGCTTGTCGCAGGATGNTCGGAGGCGGTTATGGAGGTCAGTTCGCATGGTATCCATCAGCAAAGGGTATCCGGTTTGCAGTTGGAAGTTGCTGCGTTCCTGAATCTTTCCAGAGACCATTTGGACTATCATGATGGTATGGAAGAATACTATCGAGAAAAAAGAAAGATATTCAATGGCGAGAACGGATCGATGCCNAAAATAGCAGTGATAAATGGGGATTGTCCGTATGGTTTGAGACTGGCGGAATCTTTGCCACCACAAGTTAGGGTATTAAAGTTTGGACTGGGTCCGGATAATGAGTTCAAGGCTAGGAATTTGGCCGTGCATGATCAGGGGACGGAATTTCTTTTGGAAAGTCCATGTGGTTCGCACATGGTTACAAGCCCTATGCTGGGGCGATATAATGTGATGAATCTGCTGGNTTCGCTCGCAATNTTGCACGCCCTTGGAAGGAACGTAGCCGANTCCATTCGAAAAGTGGGATCCTTTGAGGGGGTTGATGGGAGAATGGAAAAAATAGAGAGAGGACAGGGGTTTAAAGTGGTGGTGGATTATGCCCATACTCCGGATGCCTTGCGTAATGCNCTGGGGATGCTACGAGAGTGTACGGACGGAAATCTTCATGTGGTGTTCGGGTGCGGAGGNGANCGAGATAAGGGAAAAAGGCTTGAGATGACCCGCGTTGCCTGTGCCGGTGCTGACCGAATTTGGGCGACTGCCGACAACCCAAGAACGGAAAGTTTGAATGAGATTTTCAAGGATATGCGAAAGGGAATTTCTGCCGGATCGGACATCTCTTTCGTTGAGGATAGAAGGAGAGCGATAAGCTTGGCGCTCGATGAAGCGAAATCCGGGGATTGCGTCCTNATCGCAGGCAAGGGCCATGAGGAATTTCAAGAAGTGCAATACACTGCGATTCCTTTTGATGATNGACNGGTAGCGAAGGAATTGCTGAAGGCAAAGGCTATGGCATAACTCATGGTGGATTATCATCCAGAGCAAATAGCGAAATGGGCGAAGGGCTCATGGGTTGGAAAGATGCCTGACGCAATCTCGGGTTTTTCGATCGATACGCGGACTATTGGAATGAAGGAGATGTTTGTGGCGATCAGAGATAAGAGAGATGGNCACGAATACTTGGAATTCGCTCAGCGAAAGGGGGCAAGTTGCGGACTGGTGAACCGTTTATGCCCCGAAGTGAAAATACCTCAATTAGAGGTAAGCGACACCTTGGTGGCTTTTCAGGAAATTGGTCGGGGCTTTAGGAATAGNTTCACCGGTAAAGTGGTTGGGATAACCGGAAGTTGTGGAAAAACCTCAACAAAGGATATNCTCAGTTTGANCTTAGGGGATCAGGAAACCCATTCCACTCAGGGAAACCTAAACAANCATTTGGGGATTCCNCTTACTTTGGTTGGAATCAATCCTTCTGATCATCGTTGGGCAGTGATTGAGGCGGGAATTAACAGCCCCGGTGAGATGAGAAATCATTCAAGGATGATTTCTCCGAATTTGGTGCTTGTTACTTCAATTGGACACTCTCATTTGGAGGGGTTGGGTAACGTCGAAAACGTGGCTCGAGAAAAGGCAGCGTTATTTCAGGAATCAAAGGAAACGGAAAAAGTAATTTTCCCAGAAAGTTGTCTGAAATTCGAAAGTTTTGCGGAATGGNTGAATNAGGAAAAGCCATGCACGATACTCAAAAGAGGAAAGCCGGATTCGGAACCGAAGAAATCCGAAGCGTATTATGATTTTTGGACTGAAACAAACAATACTGGGCGGTCGGTGACGATCAGGCTTTGGCGTCACCGATCCCCAGTATTTTCTATTTCCATACCACCGGTGTCGGATGGAATTGTTTCAAACATGGCCCTATCCATTCTCGCCGCTTGTGAGTTAGGACTCACTGATCAAAGAATTTCTGAACGCCTACCCCAATATCGCCCTTCGGCCTTGCGAGGAAAGCTCCTCCAAGGCCGAGGGCGAACCTATTACTTGGATTGCTACAACGCGAATCCATCCTCCATGCTTGATTCCTTGAACTTTTTTTCCAAGGAATTTGAAACCGAAGCCAAGATGTACGTCCTGGGCGGTATGGAAGAATTAGGAGAAGAGGAGCGGATTCTTCACGCCCAGGTGGGAGCATCTCAAAAGTTGGGTTCTCGGGACTTGGTTTTACTTATTGGGGAAAAAGCGCATTGGATGGCTGAGGGATATTTGGACGCCGGAGCTCAAATCGATCAATTGATCTCATTGCAATCGATCGAGGATGCCCGTTCGATGGTCGATGATTTTGAGGGAGCCTTGCTTTTCAAGGGAAGTCGAGCCCATCGGTTGGAGGAGCTTATACCCACATGGGCCGTTGATCATTTGCCGGAGGAGGAATTTGTGGGATGTTGAGCTACCTCCAGTATGCGGAAGATTGGTTTGGTCCGCTTCGTTTGTTTCAATTCATATCCGTCCGTGCAATTTTTGCTGGAGTGAGCGCTCTCGTCATCGGCTTTTTTTTGGGACCAAGAGTGATTCGTTTCCTAAAGGACTTTGGAGCAAGGCAAGCATTTAGGGATAAAAATGAAGTTGGAGAATTGGCGGACTTGCACGAGCAAAAGGCGAAGACTCCCACCATGGGTGGTTTGTTGATTTTTGGATCCGTCTTTATATCGATTCTTCTTTGGGCGGAACCGAACGTTTACGTGATCACAGCCCTCGTCACCTACTCTCTGCTTACCGTGGTGGGATTTGCGGATGATTTTCTCAAGGTCTCCAAGAAAAACAGTAAAGGGCTACCCGGTCGGTTCAAATTATTGGGTCAATTCATAACCACTGCAATCGCTCTTTACATACTATTGGGACCGTTAAGCGAAAATTTAACGGGTTTTGATCAAAGAGCTGTGGGAAGCAGTCAGGAAATGCGTGAGTTCTGGATTCCCTTTTACAGTTACGAAACCCATCAAGCGGTTCCACTAATGCCCATCGTCGTGGTATTCCTATTTTTCTTGATTACTCTTACTGGATCGAGCAATGCAATTAATTTGACGGATGGTTTGGATGGTTTGGCCATAGGATGTACCGTGACGGTCGCTTTGACTTATGCCATTATGGCATACGCTTCCGGAAATTTTCTCATCTCGGACTATTTGAAGATTAGTTGGGTCCCGGGTACGGGAGAGTTGGCTATCGTATGCACCGCGCTGCTGGGTGGAAGTTTGGCATTCTTATGGTATAATGCTCATCCTGCGGAAATGTTCATGGGCGATACGGGCTCTTTGGCTATCGGTGGTTTGATTGGAATTATCGCTCTCATGATCCACCAACCTTTGACCTTGATTATCGTGGGTGGAATTTTCGTGATCGAAGCTGGTTCGGTCATTCTCCAAGTCGCGTCGTTTAAAACCCGCGGGAAGCGAATATTCAGAATGTCTCCCATCCACCATCATTTCGAATTAAAGGGATGGAAAGAAACCAAAGTTGTCATTCGATTTTGGATTTTGTCCCTTCTTTTTGCCATTTTAGGGTTGGCCACTCTGAAGATCAGATGAAGGGACCGCTGCTCAATTGGCGATCCATGCGATCCAAACCTGTTGCAATCTTAGGTGACGGAGTAAGTGGAAGAGGTGTTCGACGCTTGCTGGAAACCCTGAAGTGGGAGGGAAGAGTGTTTGATGAAAAGGGCGAGCTTTTTGACGAATATGCTGCTAAAAGTTCCTCTGTAATCGTGATTAGCCCAGGGTTTCGCAAGGATCATCCATGGGTTAGGTTAGCGTTAGATTACAAAAAGATACTTTTGACCGAATTGGACTTCGCATTTTGTTTTCTGTCTTCCCCTATCGTCTCGATAACGGGAACCAATGGAAAAACCACTCTTACTTCTCTACTCGCTCATATTTGGGATAAACTGCATAAACCCTTTGTCTCGGCTGGGAACATTGGTCTCTCCTTAAGTGAGGCAGTGGCGAGCGGAATTGATCCCCGGGCAACGGTGTTTTTGGAAACGAGTTCATTTCAGGCAGAAAGGCTTAGCAACCTGAAGCCCCGTTCCGTACTATGGACGAATTTTAGTGATGATCACTTGGATCATCACAGCTCGATGGAAGATTATTTTTTGGCAAAGGCAAACCTGTTGAATCAATGCAGCGGATGCTCTTGGGTGGGAGAGAGCGTTGCCAAGGGATTTAAGGAACTTCGTTTGAAAATGCCGGAAGCATGCAAAGTTATATCGAGGTTCGAAGGAAAAGGCTTGCCACTTCCCGAGAATCATTTTCTCAGCACCTATCCTCAGAGGGAAAACTTGGCTTTGGCTCATGCTTTTTGCCAAAGCGAAAGTATCGGTGAACGCATATTCTTTAGCCTGATCAAAGATTATCGTGGTTACGATCATAGGCTGAAAAAGATTGCCGAATTGGAAGGCGTGTCTTTCTGGAACGATTCGAAAGCGACCAATTTCGCGGCCACCCTTTCGGCATGCGAATCTATGGAAGGGGATATTTTTTGGATTGGTGGTGGAAGGTCTAAAGGTGGAAACTTAAACTCTTTCGTTGAATCAATCGTCAAAAAAATAAGGAAGGCATTCTTGTTTGGAGAAGTCAGTCATCGAATGAAGGGCTTGTTCGATGAAAGGAGTTTCCCCAATGAGATATGCCAATCAGTGGAAGAAGCCGTTGGGAAGGCCTATGGGTCGGAAGTTGCCCCATCCACCATCCTTTTCAGCCCAGGTTTTGCGAGTTTTGACACCCATTGCAATTATGCGGAAAGAGGAAAAAAATTTATGGAGGTCGTTTTCGATTTGAAGAACAAGCTCCACGGCACTACGCAAGAATGCTTCACATGATCCCATACAAGCCAGGAATACTACTATGAAACTCACAAAGATATTCGGAATCGTCCTCTCACTACACGTCGCGGTCATATTACTCGTGATGTTCCAGCCCGGATGCCAAACCGTACCTAAAGAGCAAGTTGAAGAGGATCCGACCGTTGAGCAAGAATCGACCGACGCATCCTTCAACACAGGCGTTACAACTCCAGTAGATATGTCGGATAAGGAAGTGGTTCCGCCCACCCCCTCCTTCGTCTCTCCGACAAGACCCCTATCCGGGGATTTGATCGTGCCGGGTCAGGAGGATACGGACACTCCAAGTCTTGAAAGTCCCGTGAGTGGCATTGAGGAAACCAAGGATAAGATTAATCTGCGACCCTCCGATCTAAGCATATACAAGATCCAGAGGGGAGATACCCTCTGGGGTATCGCTCGTAAAAACGGTCTCTCTATGAACGATCTTCTTGGTTCGAATCCGAATTTGGACAAGAGTTCGAAGTTGTCCATTGGCCAGGAAATTATGATTCCCGTAGGAGTTCCGCAGGCATCCCAAGCCCCTGTAGTGAATACTTCGCCATCCGCTGCCGCAACCGGAGTAGGCAATACCTACATCGTGTCGAAGGGAGATTCTCTATCTCGAATTGCAAGAAATAATCGGGTGAGTCTTTCGGCTCTTATGCAAGCGAACGCATTAACGAAAGATTCGATCATTCGACCTGGTCAAACTTTGCAGATTCCTGCAGTCGGAGTGGATCCAACACCTGTCGCGCCTGCTCCTATCGTACCTTCCGGCGCTACTTCCTATGAAGTCAAGAAGGGGGATAACCTAACCAGAATTGCCGCCATTCACGGAACGAGCGTTCGGCAAATCATGGAATGGAACAACCTGGCTGATGCCGGAAAGATTAGAGTTGGTCAGAAGTTAATTGTCTCTAAAACGACGAACGAATCAATTCCAGTTGAGGAAATTGATTCCGGTTCGGAGCAGGCACCCATCGTACCCGTTTCTCCTGAGAGCGAAGACTCAAGCGTACAGGATTTCTTTAAGGGTCAAGTGGAGGAACGTCCGATCATAGATGCTCCTGAAAACCCTTGAGTGAATGAATTTTTGAAAATCGTGGAGGTGGAAGGGAAAGGGTGGCGCAGGCAACTTTAAGTCAATCCGTATCAAGAGCAACCAATTGGGTTTCCGTATATGTACTTGCGGTTGCCCTTAGTTTGACGACTTTGGGCTTGGTCATGCTTTTTAGCGCAGGAGCCGTCCGAGGAGCCGAACAACTTTTGATCAAGCAAATCGTTTGGGTGGTTTTGTCCTTGGGGCTTGGGCTCTACGTTTCGTTCATTAATCTTGATTGGCTTGGTCGAAAGACATGGTTGGTTTTCGGACTGTGTTTGGTTGCCCTGGCTCTGACCTTGGTTCCGGGGATTGGAGTAAAAGTCAATGGAGCACAGAGATGGATTGGTTTGGGGAGCCTGAGAGTTCAGCCTTCTGAGTTTGCCAAGATTGGATTGGTTTTGGTTTTGGCTTATTATTTTTCCTCTCGTCAACGACACACCGGGACATTCTGGTTGGGATTCCTGCTTCCCTCAATGATTACCGGAGCGGTTTGCGGTCTTATTATTCTTCAACCGGATTTCGGAACTTGTTTTCTCTGTGGAGCGGTTGCCGCCACCATGATGTTTCAGGCAGGAACGAGCTTGAAGTGGTTGCTTCCGGTCGCGGGCTTGGCCGTAGCGGGATTTTCGGCTCTGGTTTACTTCGACCCTCATCGGATTCGTCGCGTGACCTCCTTTCTCGACGTGGAGGCGAATGCGGACGACAGCGCTTATCAGTTATGGCAAGGGATGCTCGCATTCGGAGTGGGAGGCGTTGATGGCGTAGGTTTGGGAATGGGCAGGCAACAAATGCACTTCTTGCCCGAAGCTCACACGGATTTTATTTTTCCAGTAATTGGTGAGGAGCTTGGACTCCTCTGTACTTTCACGATCGTTCTTTGTTTCGTTTTTCTTTTTGGATTCGTTTATTGGCGACTTCGACAGGCACCTCGCATGTACGAATATTTGGTGGCTATGGGTTCCATACTTTTCGTCAGTCTCCAAGCGATCATAAATATGGGTGTAGTGACGGGTTCCATGCCTACGAAGGGCATGTCGTTGCCGTTCATAAGTTACGGGGGATCCAACCTCATGGTAACTTTCATCTTCCTCGGACTGATCGTAAACGTATTCAGGCGATGGGATAATCCAAAAACCCTTCATCCAAGAGAATTATGAGAAACATTGTCATTGCATGCGGTGGGACGGGCGGGCATTTGACTCCGGGAATTGCCTTGGCACAGAGCTTGGAGGAAAAAGGTTATCCCTGTTGGCTCTTTATCAGTCAGAAATCCGTCGATACCCGATTGTCCAGCAAGTATCCGAAACTCAGTTTCGAACCGATGCCCGGCGCGCCACTTATAAGGACGCCTCTCGGCGTAATGAAATTTGGAAAAGGCTTTCTGAGCTCGTTTCTCCGTTCTCAGTCATTTTACAGGAAGGTTGGGGCTGATGCTCTCATTGGGTTTGGTGGATTTTCAACTTTTGGTCCGGCTATGGCCGCACGATCCAAGGGCATCCCCATATTTATCCACGAAGCAAACAGAGCGGTGGGAAAAGCCGTACGGTTTTTGGCCAAGCGTTCCACTCGCGTTTACTTGCCGGAAGGAATGAGGATGAAGGGGATTTCACCAGAGATCGTTCGAAACATGGGTTATCCTCTGCGACAGGAATTCCGCCGTTTGCCTAGAGAGCGCGCTCGCAAGCAGTTGGGTATTTCCTTAAGAGATCGCTTGCTGGTTGTTCTGGGAGGAAGCCAAGGAGCTTCTTCCTTGAACAAATGGGTGAAAGGGAATTTAACCGCTTTGGCGGATGAGGGTATTTCCATTTACTGCCTGACCGGAATGAATAAGGAGAGTTCCGGAGTGGTGCAATTGGATGGCCCGAACGGGCAAACCGTGACCAGTCGTTTCGTTTCGTTTACGGATGAGATGAACGTCGTGCTTTCCGCCGCGGACTTGGTCATTTCTCGAGCAGGAGCTGGTGCAATCGCTGAAATCGTTCGCTGTCGAGTACCATCCATTCTGGTGCCCTATCCCCATGCCGCGGATAACCATCAATTCCTGAATGCGAATTTTCTGGAAGGCAAGGGAGGGGCTATCGTTTGCGAAGAGAAAGATTTGACAACATCGATGATGGAAGAGGTCCGCGAAGTGATGTTCAACGAGGAGTTTCGAGCAATTCTACGTAGAAATTTGTTTTCTCTGGATGAGGGAGACGCAGCCGACAGGATGGTGAGTGACATATCCCAGTGTTTGAATGAAAAACCATTGGTTGAAGGCCTTCAGCAAGGATCCTTGCGCGTAATTTCATGATCGAACCCAAAACAGTTCTTCTACTTGGCGCCAGTGGCATGGGAATGGCCCCCTTGGCTCTTTATTTGCACGGGGCTGGGGTGAGCGTTGAGGCATATGACGATCGTTTTTGCGAACCTTTGCGTTCGATGATGATAGATGCGGGAATCACCGTGCTTAGCGAAGCCACTCCTACGAGGAAACCTGATTGCGTAATCCGTTCGAGTGCCATCGGTGAGACCGATGATCGAGTGGGATTCTTTCGACGGCAAAGTGTACCGATTTATCGAAGGGGGGAGTTCGTAAGCCGATTGCTGGAGGGCAAGCGAACGGTCATTGTGGTCGGTAGTCACGGCAAAACCAGCGCCACGGGAATGTTGGTTTGGGGGCTTAAGCAAATTGATTTTCCATTTTCTTATCTGGTGGGCGGGCGATTTAAAGAGGATGTTCTTCCACCAGCAGAATTCAACCGCTCGTCTTGGGTCGTTCTTGAGGTGGACGAAAGCGATGGAACGATTGATGGATTTGCCCCGGATTATACCTTGGCCTTGAATTGCGAATGGGACCACGTGGATCAATATGACGATTCGCAGGCATTTCTGAAAACCTTGGGAGATTTGTTTAAGCGAACTCGGAAAGCAGCGGTTTTTCCTGAGAATTCCAACATCGATAAGCTAGTCAAAAAGCTTGATTT
>NZLE01000079.1 GCA_002692605.1 Opitutia bacterium | reverse complement strand
TGCAGGATTCCGCAACCGCAAGAGTTTTGTCCAAAGAGCGAAGTTCTCGGAAAATCACCTCCGCCAAGGTGCGGTCTCCGAGGCATACGAAATCTTCACCCAAGGCTTCCCTGCATTGATCGGCAATCGCATGGAGATCCTCTTCCGAAAGAATTTCGCCGTCCATGGAACTGAGACGCAGATCCACCATCCCGGCATGGGCACAATATCCAACCACCAGTCCCTCCTTACCTTCGAACAGGTGGCCAACTTTTTCGGCCAAGTCGGATTCCCCAATTCCCGCAGTGCGAATTTGCAGGTAGCAATCGATTTCCGGAAACAGACCTTCCGCCTGTAACCTAGGAATCACCACCTGTTCGAACATGGGATGCATCTCCCGGGCGGGTCCGGGTAGCATGACCAGAATTTTCCCCTCTTTTTTAATGAGGAGTCCGGGGGCGGTTCCGTAGGGATTGGCCAACACTTCAGCTCCTTTGGGACGGTAGCACTGGCGAAGGTTGCTCTCCGGCATGGGGCGTCCGAGGTTTGAGAATCGCTCTCTCAGGGCATGCTCGATCGATGGATCGAAAACGAGTTCCTCGTGAAGAATCTCGGCGATGGTTTCGCGCGTCAGGTCATCGCTGGTCGGTCCCAGTCCACCCGTGGTGATGACCAAGTCGGAGCGCTTCCAGGAATCGGAGAAAAAGGTCCTGATCTCATCCACCTGATCACGAACCACGAGGTTGGCGAATGGTTCGATCCCATGATGGGCAAGTTGAGTTCCAAGGTAGGAAAGGTGTGCGTTTTCGCGAATGCCCAAGAGCAATTCGTCTCCGAGGGTGATGGTTTCAACGCGAATGGGCAAACTCATGGCGAACTTCGATGGAGGAAAGTGTGGAGAGATAGTTGTTTGTGTTCTTGCAAAAGCTAAGGTACGCAAGAATCTTGTTATTGCCAATGCAAAATAGGATAAATGACATGCGTAAGGTTGCCCGTGAACTTCCTCGGAAGTCAGGGGTTTACCTGATGAAGGACCGCTTGGGTCATGTCATTTACGTGGGAAAGGCCAAGGATCTCAGGAAGCGGGTGGGGAGTTACTTTCAAGGCTCACGCAAATTCATTTGGGCCCAGCCCAAGATTGGAGCGATGGTGGAAATGGTTCGTGAGATTTCCTACGTCGAAACCAAAAACGAGACTGAAGCTCTTCTTTTGGAGGGGAAATTAATCAAGGAGTACAAGCCGCGTTACAACACTGACTTTACGGACGATAAGCAATTTCTCCTGGTTCGAGTGGACTTGCAGAACGATTTGCCCAAGTTTCGGCTTTGCCGGAACAAAAAGGAGGATGGAGCTCACTATTACGGACCATTCGCCCAAGCCGGCATGTTGCGCTCCACCTTGGCCGAAATGCGGAAGAAGTTCGGAATCCTTCTTGCCGATGCCAAGCCCGTTCGGTTGGGAAATGGTCGTTATCGTCTGTATGATGACGCAAGAGCTGAAATCTTTGCCGGACACAACGAACCAACCCTGGAAGAATATCATATTCGCGTGGAAGAGGCTTGTTCCTTTCTCGAGGGTCGAGCCAAAAGCTGGCTTGCCGAATTGCGGGAGCAAATGTTGCGGCGAGCGGAGGCGATGGATTTTGAAAAGGCGGCCGAGCTGCGCGACTTGAGCGATGCGCTCAATAAAACCATCGGCCGGAATCGGCGGTTTACCCGAAACTGGCCTCGGGCCGAGGATGGCGGATTCGACAGTTTGGAGAGACTTGCAGAGAAGCTCGCTTTGGATTCTCCCCCGGCAATCATCGAATGCTTTGACGTTTCGCATGTTTCCGGAACTTTCGTGGTCGCTTCGATGGTTCGCTTTCGTTCGGGAAAGCCGGATAAGAGAGCCTACCGAAGATTCAAGGTTCGAGCCTTTGAGGGGAATGACGATTTTCGGGCTATGGAGGAAGTGGTCGGAAGACGGTATGCGCGATTGCATGAAAAAGGAGAGGGCTTTCCTGACCTGGTCGTGGTTGACGGAGGAGCCGGTCAGGTTTCCGCGGCCTTGAAAGCCTTCCTTATTCTTAATCTCGATGCGCCCCCAATCATTGGTCTGGCGAAGCGGGAGGAAACCGTGGTTTTTCCGGATAAGCGCAAGGAATTGAAGCTCAAGGCAAGAGATCCGGCCTTGCGACTCCTGCAAAGAGTGCGGGATGAGGCGCACCGCTTTGCCAACCAGTTCAACGCCGATTTGAGAAGCAAGAAAATCAGAGAGTCCATTCTGGACGATTTTCCCGGCTTGGGTAAGATCCGACGGGCGGCTTTGCGAGAAAGCTTCGGATCCCTTGAAAGAATGCGTAGGGCATCGTCCGAGGAACTGGCGAAAGTCGATGGGATTGGCCCAAAACTAGCCGACCGACTTCACCATTTTCTACAAACTGGAAAAAGTTCATGAAGCTCAAAGTCGGTCTAATCCTATTGCAGCTTTGCCCATCCTTCGTCTTCGGGGAGGATTGGCCAACCTGGAGAGGAGCCAAGGGCGATGGCTCTTGGCAGGCTACGGTTTCTCGGGTTTTGCCTGACCAAGGCCTGATCATGAAATGGAAAGCGAACCTTGAGCCCGGTTATTCGGGGGTAACGGTTTCGAAGGGGAAAGTGTACACCATGGATCGTCCATCCGGTGATAGAGAGAGGGAAAGAGTCTTGTGTTTCGACGCGGAAACCGGTGAAAGGATTTGGGGCTTTTCCTTTCCCGTCCGATACGGATCGCTCGAGTATGGGAAAGGACCTCGAGCGAGTCTTTGCCTTGTCGATGGATTCGCCTATGGCTTGGGGGCAATGGGGCATGCCTTTTGCCTTGAGGCAAAAACCGGCGAGGTGGTTTGGTTACGGAACTTAGCCGAAGAGGAAAACTGCAAGCCTCCGATTTGGGGCTTTGCCGCAACGCCCCTTTCACTTGATGATGAGATTCTTTACCATGTTGGCGCTCAACCGCTCGGAGCAGTGGTCGCTCTCCGTAAAAGAGATGGGGAAACGACCTGGAAAGTGGGTAAGGATGGGATGGCGGGCTATGCATCACCTTTGCTTCTCAAGGCTGATGGCCAAACTCAGTTGGTGTGCTGGGGACCCAATAAGGTCATGGGTTTGCCGGTGGGGGGAGGGAGGGAGTTGTGGAGCGTTCCCTATGAGGTCAAGTACGGAGTCTCGATCGCCCAGCCGCTTTATCGGGAAGGTATCGTTTTGGTTTGTGGGTATTGGAACGGTTCCCGGGCAATCCGCCTCAAGCCCGGAACGGGAGATGCGGACTTGCTGTGGTCGGAGGAAGATCGACTTCGAGGTCTGATGTCTCAGCCGCTTTACCGGGAAGGCGTTTGTTACTTGCTCGACCGGACTCATGGTTTGACTGCTTTTGAACTGAAAACCGGAAAAATCCTCTGGCGCGACCGACATCAGCTCACCGAAGCGGGTCGTAATCCCCATTGTAGTCTGGTTTGGTCGGATCTGAAGAGGGGAGATGCCTTGGCTTTGAATGCCGAGGGCGAATTGGTCTTTTTGAATCTCAACCCAAGGCAATACCAAGAGTATTGGCGGGAGCAGGTAGTGGGTAAGACCTGGGCTCATCCCGCTTTCTCGAAAAAAAGCACCTACGTGCGGGACGACCGTCAGTTGATTCGCTGGGAATTACCCGATGAAAGGGATTAAAGGTTGCCTAAGATTTCAGCAATCGGATTGATTCGAATAAATCCTGACGAGCCGATTTCTAAGATCATTCAAAGTTCAGTCGTATCGGGGGGGAGGCACTTTTCTGAAGAGTTTCTCAGCTTCCTCAAAAATCATTTCCTTGGGTAATCTGCCAATCCATGCCTTGCCAATCGTTGTGCTGTATTCGGAATAGGATTTAACGATCGTGGCATTGAAGTCATAGTGTCTGCCCGAATCAAAACGCCAAAGTCCTTCCTTGTACAGGTGGCGCACCTCCACTTGCGATCGGACTTTGATGGTGACGTCGTACTCTTGAGAGAACTCGGTTTCCTCACGGTATTGAATCTCAGTCCAATTCATGGGGAAGCTGAAACTGGAAATCAATTCTTCGGCCGATCCGTTGGATTCGGCCAAGTTGAAGTCAACCTCCTCGGGTTTCATGAAGAACAATTCATTGGATTCTCCCCAATCCTTGAGAAAGGAGGCAAGAAAGTCAGGGTACTCTTCGGCTGGGCTGGATGGAGGTGGGACAGTGTTCCCTTCCGTTGGGGAGGTGTTCGACCGTTCGCATGAGATGCAACACAGGAAGATCAGTGGATAGGCAAATTTCATTTTGGAATGATTGGGTGAGGAATGGCCGATTTCAAGCCAAGAAGTAAATGACAAGGAATGATTATCAAGTCCATCCCTGGATTCCATTGCGAATGATTTGGTTCTTTTGCAAAAGAATAGATTTTGACATTCCATNGGAATTCTTTGATTCAATAAGTGCCGAAGGGGCCGTAGCTCAGCTGGAAGAGCGCGTCGTTCGCAATGACGAGGTCGGCGGTTCGATCCCGCTCGGCTCCACCATCTTTCAAAGCCATGCGACTGTACAAATTGCCCAACGGATCAATTCTCGAAAAGGAAAACGAATTTCATAAGCTTGTGGATGTTCCGGCTTGGGACGAATTGATCAATCGGGATGATCTGCACGCGTATCTGAATGCGGAAGAGCGACATGGCGAAACCGTTTCATCCGATGTGGTTCTCAACGAATGTTTGGCTCCGATAGGAACTCAGGAAGTCTGGGCATCGGGCGTGACCTATTACTCGAGCCGGTTGGCCCGCATGGAGGAATCCAAGGATGCGGGTGGGGGGGACTTCTACAGTCGCGTCTACGGAGCCGATCGCCCCGAGATTTTCTTCAAGGCCACGCCGAATCGAGTGGTCGGGCCCGGCAAAAGCTTTCGGATTCGCAGGGATTCGACTTGGGACGTGCCCGAACCGGAACTTACCCTCTTTGCCACTACTTCGGGTAAAATCGTCGGCTATTCGGTTGGCAATGACGTTTCTTCCCGAAGTATCGAGGGGGAAAATCCATTGTACCTTCCTCAAGCCAAGACTTTTGACGATTGCGCATGCTTGGGACCCTGTCTTTACGTCCCCGATCGACCCATTGATCCTCGCACGGGGATTCGAATGAGTGTCGAGCGNGACGGCATTGCGGTCTTTNCGGGATCGACTACCATTTCGGANATGAAGCGTGAGCTTCAGGAGTTGGTGGACTATCTTTTTCGAGAGACAAGTTTTGCNTCCGGGGTTTTTCTGATGACGGGGACGGGGATTGTTCCCGGNGCTGACTTCACTTTGCAAGTTGACGATTTGGTCAAGATCACAATTGATGGAATAGGCGAACTTGCCAACCGAGTCGCCGTTGCGNGCGATTGAAACCTTAGAATATGCCCATGTCCAAAGTAGAAACTTCAATTTTAGGATTTGCGAGAGGAGAAAAAGGGAACCTGCTCTTTCATTCGAAGGATCCTCGAACCGGCGATCAGTTGGAAACCGCCTACGCTCACGCCTCCGAAAGCGAAATTTCCAAAGCTTGTGAATTGGCGGAAAAAGCTTCCCTGCCCATGGCATCTCTCGGCGGTATGGAGAAGGCAAAGTTTTTGCGTAACCTCGCGGATCGTTTGGATTCATTGGTGGAGGAACTGGTTGCAATCATGCCTCTCGAAACTGGCTTGCCTGAGCCGCGCGTGCGGGCTGAGACGGGTAGGACGAGCGGACAGCTTCGGATGTTTGCCCGCCTTCTCGAAACTGGCAATTGGGTGGATGCTCGCATCGACCGGGCTCAACCCGAGCGTCAGCCCATGCCCAAACCCGATCTGCGGGCAATGCTCAGGCCGGTCGGGCCGGTTGCGGTTTTTTGCGCCAGTAACTTTCCACTCGCTTTCTCGGTTGCAGGAGGAGATTCGGCTTCCGCCTGGGCCGCCGGTTGCCCTGTAATCGTAAAGGCTCATCACGCGCATCCGGGCACGGCTTTGCTCGTTGGGCGGGCGGTGAGCGAAGCGGTTCGGGAGTGCAANCTGCCGGAGGGCGCCTTTTCCATGCTTTACGGTAGTGGAAGTACGGTGGGAAAATCCTTGGTTACGGATCCGGCCATTCGGGCGGTCGGCTTTACCGGTTCCCGAAGTGGCGGACGAGCTTTGTTTGACTTGGCCAACGCCCGTCCGGAACCGATTCCCGTTTTCGCTGAAATGAGCAGCATCAACCCGGTNTTCGTTCTGCCGAATTTAGCCGAAAGTCAATTGGAGGAGTTCGTCTCCGNCTTGTCGGCCTCCGCGACCCTTGGGGTTGGTCAGTTTTGTACGAATCCCGGAATTGTCTTTCATCCCGGTGGGGATTTCGGATCTCGACTGATTGATCTTTATCTAGGNAAAATGAAANAGGTGGAAGCCGGTCCGATGTTGCATTCGGGTATTCGAGAATCCTTCGACCAGGGATTGAACCGAATGGAGGCTTCCAAGGACATTGCCGTGGTTCTCCGTTCGGAGATAGATACGCAAGGATGCCTCGCAGGTCCCTGCATCCTGAAAACGAAACTTGAGGATTTTTTGACGGACGCAACGATGCATGAGGAGGTTTTCGGTCCTGCAACGCTCATGGTCGAGTACGAGGATGCAAACGAATTGATGAAGGTAGCGGAGAAGTTGGAGGGGCAGTTGACCGCCTCTTTTTTCGGAACCATCGAAGACTTGAATGCTCATGCGGACTTAGTGGAAAGTCTTGAAACCAAAGCCGGGCGCTTGATCTTCAATCAGTTTCCCACAGGTGTCGAGGTTTGCGGAGCGATCGTGCACGGCGGACCTTATCCTGCCACGACCGACGGGCGTTCGACTTCAGTTGGAGAGGGTGCCATTCTTCGTTTTGTTCGCCCCGTATGTTACCAGGGATTCCCCGATGATCTCCTACCGGAAGCGTTGAGGGAAGCCAACCCCTTGGGTATTACCAGAAGTGAGAGCTAGCATTTGTCTTTTACTGGTTTTTTCGTTCTTTTCGCTTTTGGCTGGAAAGGTTGAGCAGGGAATGCTCCGAGGCATCCTCACCTCAAAGGGAGAGGCTTGGGTGGAAGTGAAGGATGATAACGGATACCTCCACCGTTACTTGGCTCCCTGGAACGGAGATGCTCCCAGCAAGGGTGGTGGTTTTGATGCAGAAACTTTAGAACTCATTGAAGAATTGGTGGTTGGCAACCGAGTGAATTTGGCTTGGTTTTGGGATGGTCATCTGAGGCTTGCTGCGGTGGAGCATGAAATTCCCAAGGACATGGGGGGAGTTTTCGAAGGTTACATTTTGGAAGTGGGAGATCGATGGATTGACGCCCAAAACAAAGAAGAGGGCAAACCTTGGCGTTTCTATTTGAGATGGAACGGGGGATACCCTGAAAATGGCGGTGGCTATGATTTGACGGTCTTGGATAAATTGAAGAATCATCAACCCACCAATCCGATACGCTTTCAGTGGAGTTTTGACTTGAGACCAAGAATTGATCAGGTGCTCACTTTCGAGGAACTCGAACGGCGGGCTTTTTATGACTTGGACGAAGTTCCGCCTTGGCTGGCCTTGCCGACGCCCTTTGAAATAAAAAAACCGCCAAAGCCTGACCTGATTAATCCATTCGATCAGGTCAGCTCCCCATCAGGCGCGAATCCCTTTGATTCCGTTCCCGCTGCCACTGATAATCCTTTTGATTCGGTTCCGAGTTCAAATCCTTTTGAGCAATCAGAAAAAAAGGCTGCGCCGATCAATCCGTTTGATTCAGCCACTGAGAAGAAGCCTCAAAATCAAACCAATCCCTTTGATTCCCTTGAAGATAAAAAGCCCGACAATCCTTTTGAGAATTTGCCTTTGCCCAATAATCCATTCGACGCAACGGGGAAGTAGAACCCCATTCTGCGATTATCGCAGAATACCAAGCTCCGAAAAAGGCTTATTCCCTCGGAGATTAAGAGTGGATCCGTTTTTGAGAAGCCAATTGGCCTCGGATGAAAATCCATCTTTCCATTCTCTGCGAATTTTGGTTCTTTTTGCGAAAATGCGCTCTTCCAAGGCGATCACTTTGCTTGTGGCGCTGCTACTCCAAAGAACGTCAATGATTACCCCCTGAGCGTTCAAGCCAACGATTTCAACGGCCCCGCCTCGTTTTTCGTAGATGGGTAAGTTTGGGTCATTGCTCAAATCCAAGGCAAGCAGTACTTTTTCTGCGGCTGGCCGGACGGTTTGGCTGTAAATTTCGTAGTTTGCCTCAAACCTTTCGGGAAGAAGATAACCATCCATGTTCCGGATACCCAATTGTACGATATGGGATGACCAAATGGGGACGATTTCATTTCCACGATCGTCCACGGTGAAGACCTTGGCCGGCAAATGATCGGGGTTTCGATAGGCGGGAATGGCATTGATCTCTTTGGCCGCTTCGTCGATTGCCCTGGACAAGCCGTCCGGGGTAGGAGGGTGAATCGTTTCAAGTCGAACCTTGTCCGGGAGTTCCACGGAGAGTCCATAGGTTCTGGGAAAATATCGCAGTTGTTTCTCGTTGAGCTTACCGTTTTCATCAAACGAACCTTCTTCGCGGATCAAATCCGCCAAACTCACCTTTTTGCCACCAGGGTGAAAATAGGCTTTGTATGGACCGCTTGGATTTCCGTTTGCAAAGGCAACCTTCATCCGCAAATGGCTTTTTACGTCGAGTTCACCGTGCTTGAGGCCCTCTTCCTTGAGCTTTTCAAAATAGCGATAGACGTCGCTGTTCGAAGCGGGATAGTACAGGGTGAAGTTTCCATCGAGTTCTCCGTCCTTGTAGTTCTTTTCGTAGACCAATTCACCGGTCCGACCATAGGCCGTGAAGAGACCGTCCCTCTTGCCTTCTTTGAAGAAACCGGACAAAAGCTTCAGCCCATTGTTTTGCCAAAAGATAAAAGATCCATCCTTACGACCGTCTCTGAAACTAATCTTAAAGTGTTTCTTACCATTGGGGTGATCATCGCTGACGAATGCCTGTCTTTTCGATCCGTAGGGTTCGTCCGCTCCCAATTGATAGAGTATCTCCGATCCGTTTTCATCTCTTCGGTATTCGACGTCATCGGGGTTGAGTGTCCTTTCGGAGCAGGAGCTGAAAACAATTATCAATCCAACCGGCAGAAAGCGCAGCATGGAGGTTTTCCCTTGAGTTGAGTTATTCATCTGAGAAGATTTCTACCATAAGAACCGTTCCCCTCAATCCGCAATGGAAAATTTAAGGGTTTCTCGAACGCACCTGCTCGGCAATCTCCAGAATATCATCCGAGGGCAAGGTCACCACTCCGGAAGGTCTTCCCCGATCCATCTTGTAAACGACGACCCCCAACCAATCGCCAGACCGAGAAAAGATCGGAGTGCCCAAGCCAATGTTCTCAATGACAAAGTATTTTCTTGGCTTTTCGATCACCGCATTCACCCAACCGCGACGCAGGGTGGATTCACGGTATAAGTTTCTCCCGAGTTTGCTGACCGAGACCACTTCATCTAACACTTGGAGCGATTTGGCCTTATTGTTCTTTTGCAAAGGAACCGGAGAGAATTCAATGCCATCCTGCATCTCGATGGAATCGGGAATCGGTAGAACAAACGCCAAATCCAGATCGACGTCCTTCAGCAGCAACTTGGCCGGGACTTCAGTGCCATCCTTCATGAGAATGAGCACTTCGGTGTATTTGACCTGTACGGATGCTCCCGGATTGCGCAGGCGAGAAAGAATATTCGAGGTCGGATCCACCGTATTCAAGGATAAGACGGTGAGTCCGTCTTCGGAAAGGATGGTACCAAGCGCCTCCAGTTTTTGCTCTTGTGGGGGCATGCTTCTTCCGCCCGTGCTCACTTCGATTCGAACCGTGACGGAAACCCAAGTTACGCAATCCGCATGTTTTTCAAGCAGGGAACGCCAGGTCTGTTCGGGTTCCTTGCCCAAAAGTGAACCGACCATTGCAAGCAATAATGGAATCATCGCGTTCCGCGCTGAAAATCGATGGGAGAAAGAAAAATTATTCATTATCCCAATCCGGTTCGAGTTTGAGGAATAGGGTATGAATGCCCCGGCGGACGAAAAAAACGATTCGCTTGCTTTTATTTCGTGTTATTTCCTTCATCCGTTTTTCGAAATCATTGACCTGATTTGTGGAGACTCCGTCGATTTCAAGAAGGATGTCGCCTTGCATAAGTCCGGCAAGGGCAGCCCAACCTGCGGCTTCGACGTTGTCCACCAAAAGACCCGATTGATCTTTTTCCAGTCGGGCGAAGACGCGATCCCCGAAGGAAAGTTCCCGAACGGTGAATTCAAAGGTTTCCTCCTCATATTGGTGGAGTTCATTGGCCGGTGGAGGGCGCTTGTCCAAGGTCACGTTCAAGTCCAGAGGAGTCCCGGCGCGAAGTCCACTGAGCCGGATCGTCGCATCGGTTTTGTATTCTTTGATCATATTTCCGAAAACTTCCGTATCCTCCGTTCGATAGGCCATGATGATTTGTCCGTCTATTCTAAAAAGAAGATCGCCGGACTGAAGACCTGCTCGTTCCGCAGGGGTTTCGGGGAAAACCTGGATAATCCGGATGCCTCTTGTGTTTCTGGGCAATTCGAGCGCTTGTGAAAGATCTTTGGTGAGGACTTGGGTGGATATTCCCAGCCAGGGCTTCCAAGCTTGGAGGGGCTGGTTTTCCTCCGCTTCCGGACCGATGCTGACCACCGTGAGAAGATGAGCCAAATCTCTCTCCAGGGTGATCAGGGTCGGAACCGGTTCCCTTTTGCCTTTGGTGATTTCGTGGGTGACTCGCAGCAAATCCTTGACCGATCGAATGCTGTGTCCGCCCACCTTAACGATCACGTCCCCGGCGAAAAGCCCTGGTTTGGCGCTTGCGGAAGGACCGCCCCGGTTGACCGAATGAACCTGGGCTCCTTCCTTACCGGACCTCCGAGCTTCCAGGGAAGACATCAGAGTGAAATCCCGAACCGTGAGTCCCCACGTCTTGAGTTCCTTTTCTTTGGCATAAGCGGGTTCTCGGGGTATGCCGGTCAGTGACCAAACCATTTTCTTTCCCGCCCTGAGTCCGACAACCTTGAAGCGTTTGCCGGGGATCATCCCATAGGCCAATTGATTGAAGGGAGGAAGGTCTTCGGGGATGGTCGCGTGAACGGGATGACCATCGTATCGGGTGAGTACGTCTCCGGGAGCGAAACCCGCTCTATCCGCTGGAGAGTCTTCGATGACTCCGGCAACCAGAATTCCTCTGCGTTTTGAGTCAAGCATAGGTTGGCACTCCAATCCCGTCCAACAGCGGGAAACGTATCCGCTTTGCTTCAATTCCCCCGCTACGGATTGAGCTAAATTTGCAGGTATGGCACCACCCAAACTGCCAATTCCGACTTCATTTATGCCAATAATCTCGCCCTTGTCATTGACGAGAGGACCTCCACTATTACCCGGGAAAATGACAGCGTCGTGACCGAGCCACCGAACCAATTCCCCGACGCTTTCACCATCCAAACGGAAAGAGCCCCGATTCGGAGACATCATGGCCACGTTCGAAATAATGCCGCGAGTAACCGATTGGGACAAACCGGCTGGACTTCCCATGGCAAAGCATGGGTCTCCAACCCGAACCTCGTCGGAATTTCCAAATTTGGCTACGGTGAGAGGGATGGCTTTTTCAGGACGCTCCGAAAGTCGTAAGCGCAAAACGGCAAGATCCGTCATCGGGTCAGCTCCAAGCAAGTCGGCCATGACTTCTTCTCCGTCGTGAAGCCGGCAGGCGATGCGGGTGGCTTTGCCCGCTACGTGATGATTGGTTACCACCAAACCGGTTTTGTCGATGATCACTCCGCTACCCGTGGCTCTGGACTTCATCATCCTTCCGCCGGAACCTTTTTCGGAAACGACGGCGATTCGAACGATTGCCGGATAGACCGAATCAACCGCGGAATTCAGAGCTAGGGAAGAATCGGCTGTTTCGTATTCTGCCTTCGCGGAAAGGCTGATGCAAAGGACGAAAAAAAATGGAAGAAATATATTCATTAGCTTCAAAGCGTCGTCGGATAAGGGTTTCGTTTGACTCCAACATCGGCAAAGGACATTTTTACCCCTACCTTTTGGATTATCCGGATGGCAAGCAAACAAAAGTAAAAGGCCAATGAACGAAAATACGAAAACATCCTCCGCTTTGAGTGACCGCCAGCGTAAATTTCTAGCTTTTGTTCTATGTTTCGGAGGTGCGCTCGTTCTTGGATGTCTCTTTGCGGTGTTGGTGCTGATTCTCAACAAGGCCTTCGATTTTTTCGGAGGAGTGATTTGGTCGTTGGCGATATCCGGTATGCTCGCCATTTTGCTTCGTCCTATCGTCACTTTCTTTGAGGATAAGCTGAGCTTGGGTAGGATGGCTTCCATTCTCCTGCTTTACCTTTTGGTAATTGGTTCATCGGGTTCCGCCATTTGGTTTCTTGGAGGAGAAGTGATTTCTCAGACCCGAGAATTCATGGGAACGGCGGCGGATTGGCCAGAGAAGCTCGAAGACAAGGCGAAGAAGTCCTTGCCACCTGAGACGTGGGAGGCTTTTTCCGAGCAGGCCAAGGTTTTCAAGGAGTATTGGAAGGATTTGCTTGGTCCGAAGGATCCTGCCCTGGTTTTGCGACTCGAGCCCGAGCAGCAAAGAATTTACGACTCTCTGAGCATCGAAGATCGGGAAACCTTTCGCTCTCTCGATTCCAAGGAGAGAGAGGATTTCCTAGAACTCACAAAGCTGACTGAGAGAAAAGCCTATTTGAACCGCAAGAACCTTGAGATGAAAAACCAGGCGATGGAGTTGATGGAAAAACAGGGTGGGCAGATTGCGGAAAAATCCGCTGCGGTTCTCAAAAGCGCATGGTCCGGTTTGCTGGGTCTTTTCGCCAAGATCACTTATTTGGCCGTCATTCCGATTTATCTCTTTTATTTTCTAAGTTCCAATCGGAATTTTTTCAATGACCTCGATCAGGAACTTGCCTTTTTGTCCGATTCTCTCCGAGAAGATCTCGTTTTTCTGATTCGTGAATTCGTAGGCATCCTCGTGGCGTTCTTTCGAGGACAACTATTGATTGGGTTGCTCATGGGCGTGGGCTACGCAATCGGGTTCAGTCTCAGTGGGTTGAAATTCGGGATTACGCTCGGTCTGCTCTT
>NZLE01000078.1 GCA_002692605.1 Opitutia bacterium | reverse complement strand
AAAGCCTCATTTTGCCCCATGGACTCAGGAATGGGTTGGTCAGAAAAGAGAAAGGGGAGGTCGGCAAGGCAATCAGCCGACCTTTGCGAACGATGAACCTTTTGTTTGCTTCCGGGTTTGCGTTTATGGCATGGGGCAAAACGCCATATGAATCAAGAGTTTTTGCGGTGCGTTGGAGGCGGAGGCTCAGCGTGTTGGCTCCGTAATCCAACAAGTACCCATCTTTGTTGATGGATTGAAGGACACCACCGAGCCGTTTCGAGCTTTCAATCAAATGAACCTGATGACCCAAATTTTCCTGTTTCAGAGCCTGCGAGAGGCCGGACAATCCACCCCCTAAAACGCCTATTCTCTTAAAACTCATACTAGCCTGTAGAATCCTTTGGGCTTGTCGCTTTCATTCGGATGGAGAGAATAAACGCTTCACATGGAGGAAATAAAAGCTTGTTTGCAGACGATTACAAATCCCAAGGATGCGGAAACGGGGCAACTGAGTCATGCGCTTAGGCGACTGGATGAGCTTGCGGGGGATGAGTCTCTGGGGCTCGACCCGAAACTGAAGCATTTCTTGAAAAACCGAAGCTACCAAAAAGCGTTGATTTGGATGGATGGAGAAATCCCTGAACGGGGAATTTGCGGGAAATGAGTAGGAAAGCAAAAGGGAAAGTGCAGATGGAAGCGAAGGATGATTTCGGGTCATCCCCCTTTTCCTCTCTGAGCCTAGGGGGCTTGCCTGAGGCGTCTCGCAATTTGGATTCAGCTATCGGAAAGGAAAGTAAGCTCCCTGTCGAACCAAGTTTGGGCTCGGGCGAGAGGCTTGAGGTTCGACGGGAAAAAAGCGGTCGGGGAGGAAAAACGGTGACTACTGTATGCGGATTTCCCTCTTGCCTCGGTCTCGAGGAGAGAAACCGTTTGCTCAAAAGGATGAAATCCAATATGGGAACCGGTGGGACATGGAACCGAGAAACCATGGAGCTGCAAGGGGACCGGAGGAATGAGGTGGTGGATTGGCTCAGATCCGCTGGCTTCAAGCCGGTTTTGGCTGGTGGTTGAGCCACCCGGTACACTTAATTCGTGGTTTGCTTCTCCTCTTCGGAGGGAACCGGATCCGTAGGCACGGAGTCGGTCTTTTCACTCTCTTCTTTCTTGAAATCGTGATCTTCGAGAGGTTCTTGGTTCATCACGTCATTGATGTCCTGTTCCCATTCGTTCTTGGCTTTGCGAAATTCGTTTACGCCTTTACCGAGAGAGCGGAACAACTCAGGCACTTTCTTGGCTCCGAAAAGCAAGAGCACGATCAGAAAGATAAGAATGATTTCTCCACCGCCGAAATTTCCGATGAAGGCAAGTGTGAGTAGAGGTGATGTTGTCATTTAGCTAAGATATTCAAGGAAACTAGGTTAGGCAACTTATTTGTAGGAGTCCGTCCGCAGAAAAAAAGAGAAGCTTAGAGGCCGAGTTGCCGGAGAGCCTCGGGTTTGGGCTTGTTGACGGAGCTCTGATCGGCTTCGAAAAATCCGTGCAATTGACGAATCCGAGTGGGGTGCCTCATCTTACGAAGAGCCTTGGCTTCAATCTGTCTTATTCTCTCCCGGGTTACCTTGAATTGCCTTCCGACCTCTTCGAGCGTGCGACTGTATCCGTCTTTGAGCCCAAAGCGTAAGGACAGAACGTTCCTTTCCCGTTCGGTCAAGGAATCCAAAACGTCGAGAATCTTTTCCCTAAGCAAAGAATAGGCGGTCATGTCATAGGGGTTTTCCGCTCCCTTATCCTCAATGAAGTCGCCGAAGTTGGTGTCGTCACTGTCTCCGACCGGGCTTTGCAGAGAAATAGGTTGCTGGGCCATCTTCATGATGCTTTGAACCTTGTCGAGCGGAAGGCCCATTTCATTTGCGACTTCCTCGGGAGTCGGTTCGTGACCGAGTTCCTGCAACAACTGCTTTTGCACTTGCATCACCTTGTTCAGAGTTTCGATCATGTGAACGGGTATGCGAATGGTGCGTGCCTGGTCGGCGATGGATCGGGTGATCGCTTGTCGAATCCACCAAGTTGCGTAGGTGGAGAATTTGTAACCCCGCCGGTATTCGAATTTTTCCACGGCCTTCATGAGCCCCATGTTGCCCTCCTGAATCAGATCGAGAAAAGAGAGTCCGCGGTTCGTGTATTTCTTGGCAATGGAAATCACCAATCGTAGGTTCGCTTCGACCATTTCGGTCTTCGCCTTGTGAGCCAAACGCATATTTTTGCGAAGGTCCTTGATCAGNTCAATGAGTTCTTCCGGTTCCATCCGAAACTTGGTTCGGGCAGTTTCCAAATCACTTTTGACCTGTTCAATCTTCACGCCCTTGCGTTTGATTTTCACCTTATCCTTTTTGTACAGATCAAGGTTGTGAAGGTTTCTGGAAATGGCTTTAAGCTCGGGGTTGATCTGGGACAGGAAATCCTCGAAAACCTTGAGTTTCAGACAGCATTTTTTGAATATGGGGGCGAGCTCGCCTTGGTAATTGCGGAAACGCGTGGTGGAACGTTTGCGTTGGGTTTCATTGCTTGAGGTCTCGATGCTATTCCACGCATTTACGATTTTCTTACTTAAGTTTTCCAAGGCATCCACTTGCTTGGCAAGGCTCTTGAAGTACGATTCGCGACTGTCGATTTTCTTGTCCAAGACCACGCGGTCAAACCGTTCCTCGCGGGCNAGTAACTTCTGGCAAATCTCCAATTGAAAGTCCGANGTAAGAGAAACGGAATAAATGATCTTCAAGGCTGCGCTCTCGGCGGATTCGATGCGCTTGGAGATATCCACTTCCTCCTCCCGCGTCAAAAGGGGGACTTGTCCCATTTGCTTCAGGTACATGCGAACAGGGTCGTCCAACATGTCACTTTGGTTGGAGCGGGCGGTTTCCTCTTCGTTCTCCTCCTTCTTCTTCTTGTATTTTTCAACCTCCTTGGAATCGAGAAGTTTGATCTCCAAGTTATTGAAGATGGAAATGACGTTTTGGAGTTCTTCCGGTTTTTCGGCTATTTCAGGAAGTGACTTATCGACGTCCTTGTAGGTGAGGAAACCCTGTTCTCGTGAGAGGTGGATTAGTTGCCGGACCTTCTCGGTCACCTCGTCATCCAAGGCATGGGGTTCGGCATCAACCTTCACTTTCATCGCTGCCTCTTTGGAAGACGAGACCGAGGCTCTCGATGCCTTGACGGACGGTTTGGCCTTAACGGACTTCTTGGCGACTTTCTTGACCGTTGCCTTTGCGGTTGTAGTTTTTCGGGCAGGTGAAGCTTTGGCTCCGGATGTTTTCTTAACCGAGGCGGTCGTTTTTTTCNCAACGGCGNCCTTTTTNGCGGGTTTGGCTTTGACCGCCTTTTTCTTTGGCGAGGATTTGTTTGCTTTAGTTGTGGGCATGAGAAAGATTGTACTCGGAATCGGATGAAATCAGCGAAGGTGGATCATTTCGTTGGCTGCGAATTTCCTTAAGTTGCTTGCGAAGACCATTCATCCTGTCGGGGTCATTCGAGCAATCACTAATGAGGGTGAGAAGATCTTGTTCGTTGCGTTTGGATTGGCGGGAAAATAATACGCCGAGGCACTGGTTGGCCAGACGGAGCAATGAATTTTCTCCGTGAGAGACCNTGTCTTGGTAAAGAAATTTTTGAAAAGCGCTCCGTTCCAGATCATCTTCAAGCAAATCTTCCATTTGGGGCACGGATAGCGGACCATCGGCAACGGTTTCGGAGAGAATTTTGGCAAGCACGCGCCCCGAAGAGGACTCCAAATCGAGCCAAGCGAGGTCGAGAGCGTGAGCAAGAGGGCTTGCGAGGCGGTCATCATGCAAAAGCGTAAACAATAAATCATCTTCCACACTTGTCAATCGTTGAGACCATTCCGAGCTTTCTTTTTCGGAGAGGTTTTCGGATGGTCCGTAGGCTCTTCGCGGTCTTCGATTTTTCGTAAAACGGGAAAAATCCTTCTTCACCGAGTCAAAGGAAAGGTTCAATCCCCGGGCGAGTTGCTCCAAATATCCGTCCTTCACCACAAAAGAGTCCAGTTCACTTAATGGTTCAAAAAGAAGCTCGCTGGTTTTCCTGAGCTCGTTGGGTGATGCCTGAGCGGGTCGTCCCAATTTTTGTTCGATGACGTAATCGATCATCGGTATGCCTTCGCGGATGATTCCGGAGAGTGCCTCGGGTCCTTCGCTTCGGAGGATCAGATCAGGGTCGGAATCCTTCGGTAAGGTAGCGAACCGGGCGTCCAATCCGGCCTTGAGGAAAATCGGCACATAGGAAAGAGCGGCTTTTTTTCCAGCGTCATCACCGTCCAAAAGACAAACCACTCGCCTCGGGTTGGATTTCCTGAGCAAATCCGCCTGGGTATCCTTAAATGCGGTTCCTTGCGGTGCGACGACGGTTTTGAAACCTTCTTCCCAACAGCGAATAGCATCCAGCTGCCCTTCCACCAAGAGGAAGTCCCTTTCCTCGGAAATCTCCTTGTTGGCGAGATGNAGATTGAAGAGCAACTGACCTTTCAGAAAAATGGGGGTTTCGGGCGAATTGACGTATTTGGGAGACTTTTTGTCNCCCCATTCGGGNGTGACCGAAAGTTTTCTTGCGGTGAATCCGCAGATTCTTCCCAATTTCTCATGAATTGGTATCATCAGCCTTCCGCAAAANAGGGATATGAACTTTCCTTGACTTTGCTTTTGCCTGAATAGACCGGACTTTTGCAAGAGTTGAGGATTTTGGCCTTTTTTCAATAGGAATTCGGATAGGGCGGTGGAGTCCGTCGGCGCAAAACCAATACCAAACCGCTTGGCCGTTTCCAGCGAGAACTCTCTTTCTTCCAGCCAATAACTGCGTGCCACCGAACTCTCCTTGTTTTGCAGTGAGAACTGTTCCTCAAACCAAGATTTCGCCAATTCATGCAGAGCGTAAAGATCTGCGCGAATCGAATTCGAGAAAGGTTGGGCGTGACCGCCTTTCTCATAGCGAATGGGAAAGTTGAATTCCTTGGAGAGATATTCGATGGCTTCCTGAAATCCCAAGTTTTCAATCTTCTGAACGAAGGTAATCGCATCTCCCTTCTCGCCCGAACTGAAACAATTGAAAAAGCCTTTTTCCGGATGGACGTAGAAGGAAGGGGTCTTCTCTTGACTGAAAGGGCTGAGTCCGACCCAACTGGAACCACTTTTCTTAAGTTGGACGTATCGACTGACTAGGTCATACAAATCAATGCGATCCTTCAGTTCGTTGATGAAACCATCAGCTAATCGGGGCATGGCAAATCATTCATAATGCGGTTCTCAGGGATTGCGGAGTTTGATCAATTCCATTTCCGCCTGATGATGAAGNGCACTCCCCTCGGGAGCTGTTTTCAGGAGCTTACGATACAGAACCGTTGCGGTCGCGGGCATTCGCTCCACCAAATGATAACGCCTTGCCAATTGCCAAATGATTTCGGTGGATTCGGGGAAGAGTTCGTGCACTTTTTCCAATTCGGCCAGGTATCTCGATGATGAAAGTGTTTCGCGAGCGATTCTAAGATAGTCGAGGTGAGTCTCCAAATCAAGGGGGTTGTGTCGAATGGCTTCCAAGATGGTCATTTCCGCTTCCTGAGATTCGCCAAGCTGGAAATGAGCTTGGGAACTCAGTCGCCACGCGTCCGAATTACTTGGGTTTTGCTTGATGGCTTGTCGTGCGAAATTCAACGCTTTGGGGTAGTTGCGGTTCAGGTAGGCGGCTCGGGCTTCCTCCATGGGATTCAATTCATTCAGTTCGGTGACGGGGGCAGCGAATGCGTCCGCGAGACCAAATCCGGTCGGGGTTTCGATGAACTCCGGATCACTCAGGGTCGGAGCCTCCTCCATATCCGCTTCCGAAAGCGAGACGGGTTGCTCGATGACTTCCGATGAAGCCGGAGCGAGTTTGGGTCCAACGGCGACCACAGCGCCAGTGGTCGGTTTTTCGCTAAGCAAAGCGGCAGCCAACTCTGTGATGGTCAAGTCTCCCGGAGTGACTCCACGTTCAATGAAATCTCCGAACCTTCGCTTGCGGAGAAGTTCGGATGCTTCGTTTTCGACGTCCGTTTCGGCAATCGCCCCGGGGCTCGATTTTTCAATCGCGAGAATAAGTGTTTCGGCATTATCTAGATCGCCTCCAAATAATTTCACCCGAAGCAATCCAAGGAGTGGACCGACTGTGATACCTTGTTCTCTCCGAGCCGCTTCGCGGTACCAATGCTCGGCTTGAACGAGAAGTTTTTTCTTATAAAAAAGATCTGCCATAAGCATGCAATCCGAGTGTTCGGCTAATTCCGAACCTTTGGACAGGGCGTTGAGGGCATCCGTTTCATCTCCGGATTTTGCAAGCAAACGACCCAAGTCAAGGGAGGCGGATGCGTCATCCGGAGAACTCAGAAGGTATTTCCTCAGTATGGTTGTGGCGGATTGTTCGTCTCCTGATTGCAGGTGAGCCTCTGCCGCCTCCTTCAATACGCCCACTTCCGCGCCTGCTGAAAGTGCCTGATCGAGCCTGAAGGCGGCTAGTGCGAATTGCTGGGAGTCGTAGAGTGATCTGCCTAATTGAAGAAGAATCTCAGGGGAATTCGGATGTTGCTCGTTTAACTTTCGCAAGAGCTTCACCGCATCCTTGGGTTTGCCTTCGATTCGTTTTCCGATGGCATCGCTTAGGTCGGGGGCGGGTAGCGCGTCCGCGAGCCCGGATGAGCTCTCCGGGTTTTCGGGGTCCACTTCCGGTTCCTGATTTCCACAGCCCGATATGGCAACCGAGATTGACCCGAGGGTCAGCATTCGTAACCATGAATTAAAAATAAGCATGTACTGTTTTCTTCATACGATTCTCAAACGTCAAGCCATGGTCTGCTTTTTCCTCCTTTCCCTGCTTTGCGGTGGGAGGGGCATTGGGTTTGCTGATTCATTTGAAAACTCTTTTCAAACCCTTGCCTTAGCCAGTGAGGATTTAACCGAAAACAATGAAAGCCATGTGTTTAGGACGGAAGGGGGTGGCAGTTCGAAAAACTACCACAAGGCTTTGGACAAGTTGATCGGTGGTTTCGAAGAAACCGGAAGAGTAAAAATTCAACCTCAACGTTATCCCAAAATTGCCATCAAACTGGAAACCAGACTGGCGCCCGGGTTACAGGTTTCGCCAAAATTGGTAGATGCGTTATTGGAAATTTTGCGTTTGCGGGGTTTTCAAAAGTCGCAGATCGTTTTGGTCGATTATGACCGGAGGACTTTGGAGAGAGCCGGTTTCGTTGACGGTACCTCTGCCGAGCTGAGTTACAAAGGGCATCGCGTATTCAGTTTTACCGCCCAAGAATACCGTAAGCCAGATTGGTTTCATGACAGTCCGATGCCTCCAGCCGTGCATGACAGGGCAAGTTATTTTCTGCGTTATCCGACGGATGCGGCCAAGAGAGCCGAGGAGGAAAGAAAGAGTTATTTGCCAACCATTCTTTTCCTCGACGATTTTAATTGGATTAATTTGGCAGTCGCCATGGATGATTCGAATTTGGGTTTGGATGGGGCTTCGGCCAATCTTTCTCTCGGGGCAATCAACAATTCCACCAGGTTCATTCAAAAACCAACGATTGCCCCTGCAGCGGTTGCCGAGATTTTGGCTATTCCGGAAATTTGGGAGAAAAGGATTTTTTCCTTGGTGGATTTGGCGAGATTTCAGTTCGCGGGCGGTCAGTCTTTCGATGCCGAGTTCATTGGGAAGTCTTCATCCTTAGTGCTTGGTGAAAATCCATTTTGCGTCGATTACGTGACTTGGGTTGAGCTATCGAAAATCAGGAAAATAAGCGAATTCGCTCATCGATCGAGAAAGAATGCTCTTCTTTTCAAATACGCTCAGGAACTGGGTTTGGGACCGGTTTTCTCGGTTCGGGTTCATGACTTGTGATGGGATGCGCAAAAGTAAAGGAATGGTTGGGTAGGACATCCTCCTTACGTTGGATCTTTGGAAGCCTTTTCCTTGGGTTGCATGCGCTGGCCAAAGTCGGAGATGATTGGCCCAATTGGTTGGGACCGCGATACAACGGAATGACTTCCCTCGAGGGTCTGAGAATTCCATCGGATGAAGAGGAATACCCGACGCTATGGACGGCCGCTGTGGGGACAGGTTGGTCTGCTCCTGTGGTTGAAGGAGATTTTCTGTATCTGCATGACCGTGAAGGGGCTAAGGAAAACCTGAAAAGCTTCGACAAGGGGAGTGGAGAGAACGTTTGGACTTTTTCACTCGGCACCAACTACAGGGACGATTTTGGCATGGAAGAAGGACCGCGTTCGACCCCTGCGCTTTCGGCAAATCTTCTGGTCGGACATAGCCCGAGCGGATTGGTGCATGCGGTTGACCGAGCCAGTGGGGCTCTCAGATGGAAGGTCGATTTGGTTGAACTTTTTGGGGCGAAAAAGGGGTTTTTCGGCAGGTGCTCCTCTCCCTTGGTTCTTGGGTCCAAGGTAATTTTGGAGGTCGGCGGAAACAAAGTGGGCGTGGTTGCCCTGGACTTGGAAACGGGTAAGGTCGTTTGGGAGACTTCCTTCTACGGAAATGATTACGCTTCTCCCATCCCAGTGATTCGGGCAGAGAACAGGTGGGTGGTCTGCTTTGTTAGAGACGGACTTTTGGGACTTGATGCGGAACTAGGAAAAACGATCTTTTTCGAACGCTTTCGATCCCCCATTGACGCTTCCGTACACGCGGCCAGTCCGTTGGTCTTCGAGAACCGTATCTTCCTTTCCGCCTGTTATGGTTTGGGCGGCGGTCTTTGGGAGATTTTAGAACCATCGAATGGGAAGCCTAGCCTGAAATCGCTTTGGAAGGCTGAGAATCTTCTGGATTGTCATTATGCGACGCCGGTGGCCAGAGATGGCTTTTTATATGGCTTCCATGGGCGTCAGGAAAGGAGACCGGTGTTGCGTTGTCTGGAAGCGGAATTTGGAAAAGTGGCATGGAGTTCGGAGCCTTTGCCCGCAGGAAACTTGGCTTTGGCGGATGATAAGCTTGTGATCCTTTTGGAATCAGGCGAACTGCTTTTGGCCGAAGCCAGTCCAGTTGGTTTCAAGGCCTTGCATCGCCAACAAATTCTCGGTTCGGGTACGCGAGCTCATTTTGCCTTGGCGGGAAACCGACTTTATGCCCGAGATAAGAGGAGGCTGATATGCGTGGATTTGTCAAACAGCGATTAGATCACTTGGTTCTTGGGAGTTCCCTTGAGAAACGAAACCAGGTTCTCGCAGACAATTTTCATTAAGCGATGGCGGGATTCGAGGGATGCCCAGGCGTAGTGAGGAGTGATCTGACAATTTCTTGCTCGTATGAGTGGATTATCCGACGAAGGAGGTTCGGTGGAGAGAACGTCGAGATAGGCGGCGGAAATCCCCTCCCGATTCAGCGTATCGGCTAAAGCCCATTCGTCGATCAACGGACCTCTTGCGGTGTTGATGAGAACGGAGGATTCTTTCATTCTTACAAGAGATTCGCAGTTTATGATATGGTGGGTCGACTCATTGAGTGGGCAATGAAGACTCAGGAAATCACTTTCCTCGAAGAGATCATTCAAGCCAACGGAACGAACCGTTTCGGTATCCGAGGAGAGGGAGCGAGAGTGAGCCAGGACTTTCATTCCAAAGGCTTTCCCGATTTCGGCGGTTTTTCCGCCAATGGCTCCGAAGCCAAGAATCCCAAGGTTTTTTCCAGCCAATTCCGTTACCGAACCTAGGGTGTAACAGAAATCCGAACATTTTTCCCACTGTCCATCTCGTACGGAATTCGCATGCATTTCAACTTGGTTGGTGTGGTGGAGGATGTGAGCGAACACCGTTTGAGCGACTGATGCGGTGCTGTATCCGGGAGCGTTGGTCACGGTAATACCTCTGGATTTGCAATGGGCCGGATCGACAACGTTGTATCCGGTTGCGGTCACTCCAACGTAAGTCAGAGAAGGTAATTGATCAATCACTTCGCTACTCAGCGGGCATTTGTTGGTAATCAGAATTTCGGCGTCACGGGCTCGGTCCAACAATTGATCGGGACTCGTCCGAGCATGCACCTCCAGCTTCCCCAACTTCTCCATTTGCCCCCAATCGAGATCTCCCGGGTTCAGGCAATGTCCGTCTAAGACGACAATTTTCACCAATGGTTCTTCAGCTAGGACGAAATTCAGGAAACGCTTCCAGGAGATCGAGGCTGTCATTCATTTCTTGCTGAAGTTTAAGCAATTCCGGGAATAAAGTTCCGATGACTTTCCTGCCTCGCTTGGTCTTGGCAAGATCCTTCCTTTCAAGTGGATCCTTCTTCAAATCATAGACCCGGAGGAGGGGGACGTTGGGGTACGCCAAGAGTTTGAGGTCTCCGCGGGTGATGGAACGTTGGGCGTCAAGGTAAGCCCCGTAAATGTCCCGATGGGGAGATTGATCGGTTTCTCCTTTGGCGAGGGGGAGGATGTTATGAAAGTCGACGTGTTCCGGCTTCGGCATGCCAGCCAAGGCAAGGGAGGTGGCCATGGCATCCTGCAGGTAAATCGGGGCTTCGACCTTCTTTCCCCTGGGAATGTCGGGGCCTTTGATGATAAAGGGAACCCGCGTGCTGTGCTCGTAAAGGTTCTGTTTTCCGAGAAGACCGTGCTGACCAACTCCAAGGCCATGATCCGCGGAATAGATTACGTAGGTATTCTTATCCAAGCCCGATTTTTGCAAACCATCGAGAATCCGTCCGATTTGCTCGTCCATGTGGGTGATGATGGCATAGTATTCCTGCCGGTGAACTTTGATGGCATGCTCGGTCCTTGGCATCGGGGCCAATTTTTCATCCCGCAGGCTATGTGGACACTTGATTTCATTGCAATAGGGATACTGGGGTAGGAAATTGGGAGGAACCTTGATTCGGTCCAAAGGGTATCGATCGATGAAGGATTTTGGCGCCTGCCTCGGGTCATGGGGAGCATTGAAGGCAATATAGGCGAAGAATGGCTTCTCTTGAGCATGCCCCTTGGCTTGCGAAAAGAAGCCCAAGGTTTCGTCGGCAACCACTTCGCTCCAATGCTTTCCACCTTTCCAGAATCCTTCGAACTTGGGGTCGTAAGGGCTCCAAGGATCCGTCCCGTCAGGGAGGGGGCGGTTGTATCCTTCGGGAGTTTGGTTCGGCATGCCCCCGCGAACCATGGTCGCTACGTCAAAGCAAGCTTCGGCTTTGGCCCGCACATGCCATTTGCCGGTAAAATAGGTCTTGTATCCCGCAGCCTTCATGTTTTCGGACCAGAACCTGCCGGCTTTGCGTTCCTCCTCCGCTTTTTTGGATGCCGCCTCGGCTTTCCAGATAAAACGACCGGTGTTGAGCATATGCCGGCTGGCGACGCAGACGGCGCCACTCCATGAGCCCATGTTGTAGGTTCGGATAAAGGAGGTGCCTTGGTTCATCAGGCGATCCAAATGGGGTGTCTCGATATCCGTCAGTCCCAAGGTGCCAATCGTTTCATAGCATTGATCGTCAGCGAAAAGAAAGAGTATATTGGGTTTTTTCTGAGCGAGGCATGGCGATATCATCAGATTAATTGCCACAAAGAGGAAGAAAGGAGAGGAGCAAGAATAGATTTTGTTCATCCCTTTATTCCACCATGAAGAAGATCCCATCTGCAATCTCGAACAATTCGAATTTCAAAAAAAAGCCGCCATGGGGCGGCTTTTCGGTTCGAAAGAATCCAATTATGGGCTACTTTCGGCAGTCTTGCATGATACGCAACCAAATTTCCCTCAAGTCATGCATCCGCAAATCCGATTCCTTGAGGTAATCGGCGAAGATCTTTTCGTTTTCGTGTTCGAAAAGGCGATTGATTCTCATCGACTCGTTCAGGGCGGAGTGCGCTTTCTTGAGATGGCAGACAGCAAGCAGAAAGTCTCCCAAATCCAAGCAGGTTGCAGCGATGATCGCATGCCTTTCGGCGTCCGCCATGCTGGCGCAAAAACTCCAGGACAAATGAGCTTCGGGTTGCTGCCGGTTGTGCCTCATCAAATGTTCCCAGGAGGCTCTCAGATAAGAGAAAAGCGCGGTAGCGGTAATGTATACGGGATGGCGATGAAGGGTGTAGGGATCCATTTTACGGACATCATCATCCATATCCAACGGTTTGGGGTTGCGGATAATCTCCTCTTCGTCCTCCAAATCAAACTCATCGATGGAGGACCAGTCGTCCCGATGCCATCCCATGATCACCGCCGCCGCATCCAATCGGTCCGGTTCGTTCTTTACTTTGTTGTAAGCGGAAATGAAGCGGGACACTTCCTTTTCCGACTTTCGAAGAAAATTTTGCCAATCCGCTTCATTCCAGGCAATGTCCTCGTTCTCCTCCCAGTCACCTTCCTGGTTGTTGTCGAATTCGTATTGGCTCATCTTTTGCTAGTGCGAGATTGGATGCGAAGTGCTTGCTATGTTCTCATCCGATAAGTTTGCGAGGTCAAATTATTTTTGAAAAAACTTACTCTGCCCTTACGATCCGAGCGATGAAAGTCAGGACACAGACCACTTATTTCGGAAGAGTGCAGGGAGTCGGTTTTCGTTGGCGGGTGTGTCAGGCTGTGAAGCCCTTCAAGGTTACGGGTTACGTTTTGAATAAAAGTGACGGCTCGGTCGAAACCCTTTTGGAAGGGGAGGCCGAAGTGGTGAAAGGGGCTTTGGCGCTTTTGGAATCCCAATTGAAGGAATTTTGGAGAAGCAAGAAGACTGACCAACGAGAGGGGGAAGCCCACTTTGATGACTTTTCAATTAAGCGTTGAGGAACCTTGGCAACGTTTGAGGCTCATGAGAGCCATCGCGGTACCATATTGCTGGTGATAATCATAGAGGGGGTAATCCCACCAAGATCCGTCTTTTTCCTGAAGAGGAAGCAGAATGTCGGATAATTCTTGCTGGAACTTCTGCCGTTCCCGCTCCGGAAGCGACTCAATGCAGAAAGAAGCGTAAAGATGCCCATAATAAAAGAAGTATCCGGCCACCGCAAACCATGATTCGTGGGGAATGGGTCTCTTCCGTCCCATGTCCAACCAGCCGTTTCTTTTGATCAGGCGGTCGAGGCATAGTTTGTGAACTTCGGGAGTGACGCTTTCGTCTCCCCAAAGCTGCAAGGCGTAGTTGCAGGCGTGGGAACGACCCAAACTGCCGGCAGGTCGGTTGATTCCACGCCGAGGCCGGTACTTTAGGTATTCTCCATAAAGGAAACTGTGATCAGGCAGGCGTTGCCTTTTGATTGCTTCGAGAGCCCGGTTGATCATTTTGCTGGGGACTTTGACGCCCGATTGCTCGGCTTCCTTAAGGGCGACCAAACCGGTTGCGTTGACGAAGGAGATGGAGGACCCCGAGGGTTGTTTGGTTTGGGCTCTAAAGTCATAGTAACCCCAACCACCATCGATTGATTCGTACTTTCCAAGCATGTCCACCTGATGAGTCATCAACTTCCGGATGCGGTCCATTTCCTTCGGATCCGTTTCCATGCGTTCGAACCTGTGAAGAGCTTGCAATGCATAGGAGTGAGCCCATACGTTGTAAAGGGCCATGGGAGTCGCTCTTCTGAGTTGGGGGAGTTTTTCAAATAGATGCTCCTTTCCGCGGGCGATGACCTTACGATAGTTCGGATCCTTACCCTTGGTCTCAAGGAGAGCCGAAAGAGAAAGGGCGGTGACCGCCAGACGGAAGGCGCGATGAGAGCCGGGAACCGGAGCGAAAATATTGAGTCCCTTGGTTTGATGGGCGGAACCCCACGATCCGTCTGAATTTTGTCTTTCCATAAGGAACGCGCAACCGGCATCGATGGCTTCGGCTATACTTTTGGTTTGGCCTGCCCCGGGCGGGTTCGCCTGGTCAGCGCCATCCAAGGACAAGGAACCGAGTAGGGCGGGCAATGCGATGATCCAGATCGATTTCATGAAGGGTCAGGGCCGCTCAAGTCTTCGGTTTCTCCTTGAGGATTTTTGTAGTTTTGGAAATTCCACTCAAGATCTCGAAGGTTTTACCTGATTTTCTTCCCACTTCCACCGATCGCTTCTTGGGTTCGTTTTTCTTGTTGAGAACGTACACGTGCATTTCTTCCTGCTCATATTCCTCTTTGAACAAGACGCTTTCGGGGAGAGTCAGGGCGTTCTTGGATTCGTACGCGGTGAATGAGAAACTGCACGAAGTGCCGGCGGAAGGAAGGAGGAAGTCCTTGGGGAAGGAAATTTCAACGGTGACGTCATAGATTCCGGGAGTGACCGGAGTTTCGCTGATCGATACGACTTGAGCTTCAATCCTAACTCCGGGACTGGTTGAAAATTTGAGGGTGCCTGCGGTTTGCGGCTTGAGCTCGTGAAGAAATTTTTCGGGCAAGTTGAGCCTTGCTCGCATCCTCTTGGAGGGAGAAATGGTAAGGATTGGATCGTGTGGTTTAAGTGCCCCCCCTTTCTGCAGTTTGCTTTTGAAGGGATCTGTTCCGCTCCATTTGCCCCGTTCGAAAGTTCCCCAGTAGAGCCTGCCGTCCAAAGGACTTTTCATGGACATCGCTTGCAAGTCCTTTTCGAGGTTTTTCTTTCTGTTTACTAGGATTTTTCGTTCCTCTTCCAATTTCTTGCGTTCGAGCCGTTGTTTTTTGAGTTGGGCCGGTTCGATCTTACGAAGAGCCTCAAAGGACAGATTTTCCCTCCGAAAGGCATCCATAACCGATCTCTCGCTTCTCGGGACCAGCACTTCATTGAATTCCTTAAAATTCTTGCGGGCGGATTCAACGTAGAATTTCGCCTGATCAACGTCATTTTGAGCTCGTTGAATGATGATTTCCTCGGTTTCTTCGGTGAGGTCATCGGCTTCATACATTTTTTTGAGTTGGTTCAATTCCTCAAGGGAGTAGGAAAGATATTGCTCCTGTCTATTGAGGCTCATTTGAGAAGATTTTATTTGAAAGGGTAAGTCGGTTTTTTGGAAACGCTCCAAATCCTCCTTGGCATAGGTTTCCAATCGGTCGATCTCCCTTTGTTTCATGGGAGCAAGGCTTTCCGCGAGTTCCAACTCCGTATCGAGAATTTCACGGTTTAAATCAAGCATGGCCAAGTCGTTGGAAAGCCTTTGAATCTCCTGCCTGATTCTTTCAAGGTTCAAGCGAAGAAGCGTTTCTCCTCTTTTGACCTCTTTACCTTGAAGGGGAGCGGAAAGGACTTTGAGTTCCTGCCAATGGTCCACGGCGTAGGCGAGAGACTTTGCCTGAGAATCCTCTAGGAATCCATCGATAGTCAAATCAATCCTAAAGTGCTTTTTCTCCGGAGAGAGGGTCTCGTATTCCTTGGAGTTGGAACTTTTGCCGACAGTTTCCGTTCGGTTGTTGTCCGACGTACCAATATTTGTATCTTTGGCACCGGCTAAAACCACGGGGAGAAACAACATGGAAAATAAAAGTGAGGTGAGTTTGGATTTCATAGGATTCAATCCCTTAGATTATCTTGGTTTTAAGCAAGAGCAAAAACATGCCGTTTTTCCATTTCAAATTTGAGTGTTTTGGATTCGATTTGAACTAACCCAAAAAAAATGATCCTCAAAGAGGATCATTTTAAAAGTTTTGGTGAGTCCGGAGAATTAATCGATTTGTTTGACCTCCAGTGGGAAACTAAGTTTACCCTCGTTTCTGGCAATCATTCGCAAAACAGCCTGAAGACTTTTTTCTCTTAGGAATTCGGTTTCCACTCCCAGACGTTCCGCGGTTTCCTCCAAACTCAAAGTGTTTCCTTGTGGTTCGGTCATGGGGCGATCCGCTGAGGAGTTTTCCTTTTCGGGTTCAACGAGGGAAATTCTTGCGGATGAGGTTTCAGAGGACTCCGACTCTTCGGTCTGGATACGGTTGCTTGTGGATTTCATAAGAACGGGGTTGGCGGCGAGTTCAATGGATGGTGATAGCGCATCTTCGCTTTCCGAGGAAACAGGGGTTGGGGAGTTCTCCAAAGAAGAAAAGGAGGATTCAAAGGTTTGCGGGTCGACGGTATCGACGTCTTCCGAAGATTCGCCATGATCCGAGTGGGAACGGTTTAATTTTCGTCCTAAATCCTCAAGGTATTCTTCTTGCTCCAGGGATTCCAAGCGCTCTTGGGCGATCTCAAGCTTTTCGTTGACTTGGGAAACTTCCCGCTCGATTTCATTAACTGGGATTTCAACCAATTCGGAGGAAACTCTCAAGCCGTCCTCCAAGGCTGCAATTCTTTTCTGCAGGGCATCCTTTTGAGCCAACACCTCTTCAATCAGAGCACCGGTTTCGTCCCGCTTGCGAGCAATCTTTAATTTACTTTCCAATTCCTCGCGTTGCTTACCCAACTCTTCGATCGCCCATTTAAGCGATCCGACTTTGTCTTTTACCGATTCCACAAATTTATCTTAAAGCAATTTCTACGAGATAAAAAGAATTATCTTACGATGGAACGAAATTTCATACCAAGGTTCTCACTTTTTCGAGAGCCGAACCTATCACTTGGTGCATGTCGTAGTAACGGTATTGCCCCAATCTACCTCCGAATGAAACTGTGGGGATTGCTTTGGTCAATTCCCGATACTGGTCATACAGGTTTTGATTTTCTTCGGTATTGACTGGGTAAATTTCAATCTTACCGGGTTTCCAATCCTGAGGATATTCGAAGGTAACCGCAGTTTGATCAGCCGTGTATTTCATGTCAAAATGCTTGTGTTCATAAGTGCGGGTGAAGGGAACTTCGGAATCGGTGTGATTAAAGACGGCGTTTCCCTGGTAATCCGGACAACTGATCAGTTGGTGGTCAAAGCGTAAGGAACGGTACTCCAAGTGACCCAAAGAGTAATCGAAGAAAGAATCGATGGGACCTGTGAAAATGACATGATCGAATTTACCTAGTAAAGCGTCCCGATCCTGAAGGAAATCGACTTTCAATTCCAAGGGAATGCCGTGTAGCATTTTTTCGAATATGGAAGTGTAGCCCCCTATTGGAATGCCTTGAAACCGGTCGTTGAAATAGTTGTCGTCGAAATTTAGCCTCATCGGAACTCGTTTGATAATGGAGGCGGGCAGTTCCCTAGGATGCTTGGCCCACTGTTTCGTCGAGTACCCTTCAATGAAAATTTCGTAGATTTCCCTTCCGACGTTTGCGAGGCACCACTCCTCCATGTTCTTCGGTTCCTCGATCCTCTCCTTCTTCTCCTCAAGACAGGCTACTGCTTCCTGTGGAGTTTTAACTCCGAAAACCTGATAGAGGGTGAAAAGATTAATCGGAAATGAATAGATGTTTTCACGGTGACTGACCTTAACCCGGTTAACGTAGTGGTTGAAACTAGCGAATCGATTGACGTAGTCCCAAATGCGCTGGGAGTTTGTGTGGAAGATATGAGCGCCGTAATGATGTTCGTGGCAATCCGCTTCCTCCACGTAACGGGTGAAGCAATTACCCCCGATGTGCTCCCTTTTGTCGATGACCATGCACTGGTGACCCGCATCAGTCAGTTCTCTGGCACAAGTGGCTCCGTAAAAGCCAGCTCCTACGATAAGGAATTTTTTCGACATATTAGGCGGGTTTTCTAACCAAAAAAAGAGCCAGAAAGGGAAGGGTGAACAAACAGAAGAAGAAGCTTACAAATAAGGAAAAGGCCTTGTAAAAGAGATTGCGAGCGGAGGTCAACACGATCAGGGGTCTGGGAACGAATTTGAGATCTCCAGTGAGATTACATATCCAGATTTTCTTGGCGGGCAATGTCAGAGCAAAGAACAAGACGTTGATGAATCCCGTTCCGCTTAGGTTTCCAACCATCACCACCGCGTGGTCGAAACGCAAGTCGGAGTCCAGGAAAACTTTTCTTTTGTAGTCAAACGAACCTTTGTAAGGGTAGGGGATGATTCGTTCGATCCGATTATATTTTCGCAGGAGATCGAGGCAGTGACGGTGGGAAAGGATGGAGATGGACGGATTATCAAAAAACGATCGAATTTTAGGCAAGCTTGCATCCAACTGCTGGATGGGAGCGGACCGTATGATGAGTACCTGGCTCATAATCTCTTCAGCGATAGAAGGTGAAACACAAGCGAAGGGGAATTCTCATTTCCTCTGCCACTTGGTGTTTTACCGGATGTCTTTTGTCCGAGAGTTGTCGCAAGTTCCAAAAGGCGGAGAGCATGGCCTTGAGGTAGATGATGGTGCGCTGTTCCATGCAGTGATAAAAGCAAAGGTAGACGAGTGATAGGGTATCCTTAAACGCTCGTGCCGTTGGGTAGTTTTTCCAAACCAGCCAAAAGGAATTTCGGGTGTAGTAAAAAGGGGCCCTCCAGGATTCTCGATTCTTGGCCGCCATCTTATGATAGGCGATCAAATCGGGAAAGAACCGAATTTCATATCCGAGGTCTCTAATTCTAAGCGAACAATCCGCTTCGTTCATGTAAAGAAAGAACTCTCCGGGATAAAAACCGACTTTTTTGAAAACCTCTTTTCGCACTCCCGCACCCGCTCCGTTAAACCC
>NZLE01000077.1 GCA_002692605.1 Opitutia bacterium | reverse complement strand
TTCGAGACGGAAACGGCTGCCCTGGGCATCCTCCTCAAATCCTGCGATTCTCAAATCATTGACCTCTCCCACGCCTACGGAGAGCGTCGTGGTCCAGGGAGCTTCGGGTAAGGCGAGCAGGTTCGGGTCATCCCCGTTGCGAAGGACGTATCCGTTCGCAGGAACGATTCGCAGGAGATGAGTGAAACTTCGGGAAACGTCCTNCAAATCCCGGAAAATGTCACCNTGGTCGAATTCGAGGTTATTCAGAACCAGGATCCGGGGGCGGTAATGAATGAATTTGCTGCGTTTGTCGAAGAAGGCGGAGTCGTATTCGTCCCCNTCGATGACAAAGGGGGATTCGAGGCTTCCGGTTTCATTGCCACTGGGCAAATCCAAGGGCACGCCCCCGACCAAATACCCCGGGTCGGTTTCCAGTTTCCTCAGAGCATGCGCGGTGAGGGCGGTGGTCGTGGTCTTGCCGTGGGTGCCCGCCACCACNACCGAAACCCGCCGAGCGATCAGGTCTTCCCCGATCATCTGAGGCAGGGAGGTGAAGGGAAGGTCACGGGCTCCAAGCAAGTCCTCGACTTGCGCATTCCCCCGGGAAACCGCGTTACCCACCACCACGCGGTCGGGGTTCCATTCCCTTAGCTCTTTGGCCGAAAACCCTTCGAATAGGGTGATGCCAGCCTGGGAAAGGACGTCGGACATGGGAGGATACACCCCGGCATCGGAACCCGCGACTTCATGACCCCGCTTCTTGAGCAGGACCGCCGCGTTGCCCATCGCCGTTCCGCAAATTCCAATGAAAAACACCCGCATTCCGGACATCCTTGATGAATTCCACGGCAAACGGAAACCAAAAATTATCGAGATATCCACAATTGAACGGAATTGCCTCGACTCCAGCGAAGTTTTNAAGGAAATCGANGACTATGAATGATAAGAATTTGAATATTCTCGTCTTGGGAAGCGGGGGACGCGAACACACCCTGGCCAAAGTCTGTTCGAGAAGCGACTGCGTGGGGAAGGTGATGGTCGCTCCGGGCAACGGGGGCATGTCCGACGAATTCGAGGCCCATGATCTGAATATCGAGGACAACTCGGAAATTGTCCGTTTGGCCAAGNAACAGCAGGTGGATCTGGTGGTCGTGGGGCCCGAGGTTCCCTTGTGCAACGGGGCGGTCGATGCCCTGAACGAAGCGGGCATCCTGGCTTACGGACCGGATCGGGCGGGAGCGCGTCTCGAAGGAAGCAAGGCGTACACCAAGGACTTTCTCAACAAATACGGCATCCCCACCGCGGCCTACGGAAATTTCAGTGAGATCGAACCCGCCCTCGCCTATCTCGGAAANCTCGCCCTGCCGGTTGTGGTCAAGGCCAGCGGGCTGGCCGCAGGCAAAGGCGTTTTGATCTGCCAGACCTTGGAGGAAGCCGAGGAGGCGGTCCGGGACATGCTTGCCGGAGAAAGCTTCGGGGACAGCGGCAAGGAGGTGGTGATCGAGGAATTTCTCGAGGGAGAAGAGGCATCCCTGCATCTGATTTGTTCGGGCGAAAGCTTCGTGGCGATGCCCATGAGTCAGGATCACAAAAAAGTCGGCGAGGGAGACACGGGNNTGAATACGGGAGGCATGGGAGCCTACGCCCCGACCCAATTGGTCACCCCCGAGATGCTCGCCGAGTACGAACAATCCATCGTGCGTCCCACCCTGGCGGGTCTCAAGAGNGAGGGCGTGGATTTTCGGGGCACTCTCTACGTCGGTCTGATGCTCACTTCGGAGGGCGCCAAGGTCTTGGAGTTCAACGTTCGCTTCGGGGATCCNGAAACTCAGGTGATCCTGCCCCTGCTGGCGGACGACTTGGTGCCCCTGCTTCTGCAGTCGGCCCGGGGGGAGGACATGCCCGAAAAAGTCGCCTTCAAGAACGAAAGCTCCATGGTGGTGGTGCTCACCAGCGCCGGATACCCGGAAAGTTATCCCNAGGGTGAAACCATCCGCATTGCGGAGGAAATCCCTCGGGGGTCGGAGGTCATTCATGCGGGTACTCAAAAAAACCAAGCGGGNGAGATCGTAAGCGCCGGCGGGCGTGTGCTTGGGGCAGTGGGAACGGGAGAGACTCTCGCCCTGGCCAGGGAAAAAGCCTATGCCCTTTGCGGATTGATCGATTTCCCCTCCAAGTTCTTCCGAAATGACATCGGACACCGTGAATTTTCCCGTACTTCCTAGGTTTCTCCCTTGCCTTTTATCGGTTTGAGTTGGAGAAGAGTATTCTGTCGATGGGTCGGAAAAGCAGAGAAAAAAAGGAACGGAATCAGGAGAAACTGATCGTGTTNGTCTGCACCGCCAANGTCTGCCGAAGCCCGATGGCGGAAAAACTGTTCGAGCAAGCGTTGGAAGAGTCCTCGGTGCAAAAAAGGATTCAGGTCTTTTCCGCGGGNATTTCCGCAATGGACGGAGACAAGGCTTCGGAAAATTCCATCGAGGCCTGCAGGGAAATCGGGATTGATCTGAAGGATCATCGGAGCTCCGCGCTCACCCGGGCCACTTTGCAAAACGCATCCGCGGTTTTTTGCATGACCGAATCGCACCGGGCCCTGATGCAAATGTATTTCGAACTACCCGAGAATGCTCCGGTTTTTCTTATGCGGGAATTCGTCGAGCAGGGCTCGAAGGAGCTTCCCGACCCCTACGGGCAAAGTATGGAGGTCTACCGAGACTGCAGGGAAGATATGAGGGAAGCCTTGCCTTCGCTCGTAAACTGGGTTGAGAAAAACTTATGAATTTCTATAAATCTATCCAATGATATCCGAAAATACGCACACCTTGTCCCCTCCATCCCTCGATTCCCGAACGCTTGCCGAAATCGATCCGGCNATTCACCAAGCCATCGAAAGCGAAAAGTTGCGCCAGAATTCGCACATCGAATTGATCGCCTCGGAGAATTTCACCTTGCCAGCGATCATCGAAGCGACCGGCAGCGTCCTGACCAACAAGTACGCGGAGGGTTATCCGGGCAAANGCTATTATGGTGGTTGCGAGCATGCGGACGTTGCGGAAAGCCTCGCCATCGAGAGAGCCAAGTCCCTGTTTGGGGCTGAATACGCCAACGTACAACCCCACTCCGGAAGTCAGGCNAANACNGCNNTNTACTTCGCNATGCTNCAGCCNGGNGANAAGATNNTNACNATGAGCCTNCAGGATGGNGGGCACNTGACCCANGGNCATCCCAANAACTGNAGNGGNATGCTNTANNATGTNNTCAANTANGGNGTNNACCCNGAAACNGGATANATNGATTACNATNNNATNGAAGANGTTGGCTNNCNNNGAAAAGCCNAANCTCATNACCGTGGGAGCNTCNGCNTACCCNNGNNNCATNGANTTNGANAGNATGGGNGCGATTGCCNNNGCCAANGNNGCTCTNNTNCTNGCNGACATTGCNCACATNGCCGGATTGGTGGCAAGCGGNNATNCATCCNTCTCCCGTNCCNCACGCNGATTTNGTNACNACNACCACNCACAAGACNCTNCGNGGTCCNNGNGGNGGNCTCATNCTTTGCAANGAANAATANGGNAAGGCNATNGANTCNNCNGTTTTCCCAGGAAATCAGGGNGGTCCTTTGATGCATGTCATCGCGGCCAAGGCGGTTTGCTTTCAGGAAGCCGCCAAACCCGGCTTCCATGAGTACCAGAAGCAAGTCGTGGCCAACTCCAAGGCCTTGGCGCAAGCGCTTTCGGAGTACGGATTTCATTTGGTGAGCGGCGGTTCCGACAATCATCTGATGCTGATGGATCTCCGTCCGTCTCATCCGGAATTGACCGGTAAGCAAGCTCAGATTGCCCTGGAAGGGGCGAACGTCACCTTGAACCGCAACACCGTCCCCGGAGAAACCCGCAGCCCCTTTCAGACCAGCGGGCTGAGAATCGGCACGCCGGCCGTCACCTCACGGGGCATGATGGANGAGGAAATGAAAGTGATCGCATCCATCATACAAACCGTGATCAACTCNCCGGAAAANGAAGACGTGGTTCGAGAGGCAAAGGAAAAGGCGCTTGCCCTTTGCAGTCGATTCGGGTTACCCTATTGATTGTTTTTCACTTGATTCATTCTGGAATCTCAACTCATTAATTCCTCATAAAATATGAAAAAAGCCCATAGAAAAAAGGGTTTCACCCTTATCGAACTTCTTGTTGTCATTACCATTATTGGAATCCTCGCGGGTATCGCCTTCGTCGGTTTCGGTGACGTTTTCAGCACCGCTGGCAGAACCACGGCGCAAAAGAACCTCAAGACGGTTTATGAAGCCCTCGCGGCGAAGACCCGCTCCTTCCCCATGGAAGGCTCAAGTTCACTGGACGAGGCGTCCGTCGAAGGTTTCATCGTATGGTGGAGAAATAAAACCAATGATACCCGCCCCGAGCTTTGGTTCGTGGGAGAGGATGAAAAGGTTAAGGATTTGCAGGGTGACGAATCCGGGCCCGGAGTCCCTTCGAACATTTCGGACGAAGTTGAAATGGAAGGAGAACAGAAGGAAGCTCTCGGATACTGCGTGGCCTTGCCCGGCGAGGACGCCGAAACCAAAAACTTTCTGACCAGTTTGAAAAGCGGAGCCTTTCCACTCATTTGGTCGAGGGGGCTTGACGCCGGTGACGACAAATGGACAGCCGACGGCACTTGGGGAGGCGAAGGAGGACACGTTCTCTTTAGCGACGGAACCGTCAAGTGGTTTGATGACACCAAGGGAAGCAACGACGAAGGAGTCTTCCTAACCGCCATCAACAAGGAGGATGGAGCGGATAAGAAATCCGAGCCGACTTCCGACATCCAAGCCGCACTCCCCAAAGGTTGGTCGATTCATACTCCCGAATGATTTGCACTTAAGGTTCGAGATTACAAATCGTATCTTTTTTCCTTTCTAAAACTCCGTGGGCAAAGAAAAAGTCCGCGGAGTTTTGTTTTTTGGTCGTCAAGGACGGGCAAAGGTCCATGCGGATGGTTTGGACGAACCCATCTCCCTGGCTCGCGGGGCAAGCGGAACCGCTTTGCACGGGGATACCGTGGAATTGAGAGTTCTTCCACCCAAGAAAAAGAAATTCGATCGTAGGAAAGGTCGGGGGAAACCCGCCAAGGTCAGACACGAGGTGGGTAAGATCGTAAAACGGGAAACCCATGAATTTCTCGGATATCTTAAACGCGACTCGGGAAGAAACCTGGTACAGGCCGAAAATTCCAGACTTTTCATACCCTTTAAGATTCTCGGCGACGCCCGCAAGGGCCAGACCGGTGATAAGGTGGTCGCGCAATTCGTCCGCTGGGATCCTCCCGCGAGGATTCCGACATGCAAGATTCTACGCGTTCTGGGTCCGGGAGATGACCCCATAACCGATCATAAGGGAATCCTGGCCAAATACGGACTGAATTCCAACTTTCCCGCAAAAGTAATGAAGGAGGCGGAAGCCTGTCCGGGGAAAGTCGAAGCCAAGGAAACCAACGGCAGAAAGGACTACCGAAAGGTTTTCACACTGACCATCGATCCCCTGGATGCGCGAGACTTTGACGATGCTCTGTCGCTTTTGAAAACCAAGGAGGGTGATTGGGAAGTCGGTGTTCACATTGCAGACGTATCGCATTACACACCCCTGGGTTCCTCCTTGGACCGGGAGGCAAGCAAACGCGGCAATTCGACCTACTTGGTCGGCGAAGTCGTTCCCATGCTACCCCATCGCCTGTCCAGCGGCATTTGCAGTCTGGTGGAAAACGAAGACCGCTTGGTGAAATCAGTCCTCTTTCGGTTCAAGGAGGACGGAACCCCCATTGGAGCGAAATTGGCGGAGTGCGTAATTCGAAGCGACAAGCGCCTGACCTACGAGCAAGCCATTCTCTTCCTCCGGGGAAAAAGCTTGGAGCAGATTAAAAGGGAGAAACCGCCCCCCAGCAGGTATTCGGGAAACCCCGGGAAGAGCCTATCCGAATTGCCGGACGAAACTCTCAAGGAGATCAACTTTGCCATTCAAAGACTTTGGTCGATCGCATCCAAGCTACGCCTAGCCCGGATGAAGGCCGGTTCCCTGGATCTCGAATCTCCCGACGTAAAGATCCTGGTGAATGCGAAAGGAGAACCGGACAGGATTCTGCAAATGGAGAATGACGAGAGTCATCAACTGATTGAGGAATTTATGCTCTTGGCCAACCAAACCGTGGCCAAGAAATTGAGACAAAGGAAAATTCCGGGAATTTTTCGGGTCCATCCCGAGCCCGATCCTGAAAATTTGGATGAACTGAGAAACTTTCTGGCAATCTTTGGAATCTCCTGTGGAGAGCTCACCTCCAGAAAAGAGGTGAACAAAATGTTGCGAGCAATCAACAAGCATCCCTTGGCCCAAGTCTTGAGGATCAAATTTCTGCGAAGCATGAAGCAGGCTTGCTACCGTAAGACACCCGATGGCCATTACGGTCTGGCGATGAGGGATTACCTTCATTTCACTTCTCCCATTCGTCGGTATGCGGACCTTACGGTTCATCGGGCCATCGAACGGGAATTGGCCGGACAAAAGCCCAATCGCAAATCCGAACAAAATCTTGAGGGATTGGCCAAGCACCTTTCCGTCACGGAACGAAACAGCGTAGATGCGGAAAGAGAATCCGTCAAAGACAAGCTTTTGCTCTATTATAAGAAAGATCTCGGCAAACAACCGGCGGTCACCCATCGGGCGATCATTACCGAAATCGCCCGCAAGGGGTTTTTCATCGAACTTCCCGACACCCTTGCCCGTGGCTTCGTACCAATCCGCACCTTGCCGAGAGAACTCGGATACCGAGTTGCGAGCAACGGAGCTTCGATCGTTGGAAGAAACCCGAAGAACCGTCTGAAGCTCGGACAAGAGGTCAAAGTCATCATTGACAAGGTTTTCATTTCCGACAAACAGTTGGACTTCCGCTTGGCCTGAAGGTTCTTGCCTTGAACGGCAGGTGGTACATTTTGCTATTCGATGAAATTTGATTTTCACAAGGAACTGGTTCGAATTTGGGGGTATGCGGTGGAACTTTACCGGGATGGCCATCAGGACGCCTGCCAATTTCCCATCGAGGAAGACGTTCCCTTTCTCGAATCCATTGGAATGAACCGGATGGACGTTTTTGATTTTGCCGAGGATTGGGTGCGAATGGGTGAGCCCGACCTGGCGGTTTTTTTGCTGATTCACGAACAGCGAAAGGACTATTTCTGGGAGACCCAAAAGAAGGTACCCTCGACTCAAGTCCTTGATCCAACCTCTCTGCCCGCCAAAAACGAGTCCTTGCACGGGATTGTCTGGTTACCCAGAATCATACCCAAAGCCAGGGCCAAGCTTCGTGGAGAATTGGACCCGAACACCATGTATTGTTGTGGAGGTGACAGGAATTTCTTTCGGACCAACCAAATCCACCCGGCTGAATTTCTTCGAATCGTCAAAAGAGCGGGTGATGACGACCAATCGATTGCCCAATGGGTCTTGAACAGAAAAAATGAAACGGAATAACTTAAGATGAAATTTGAAAAATACCATGCCCTCGGTAACGACTACCTCGTTTATGATCCTAAAGATGGGAACGAAAGTTTTTCCGAACGGGATATCGTCCGGATTTGCCACCGAAACTTCGGTCTGGGCTCGGACGGCATTCTGGTCGGTCCCTTGCCCTCGCCCGATGCGGACTTTGGGCTCAAAATTCTCAATCCGGACGGATCCGAAGCCGAAAAAAGTGGCAATGGACTCAGGATTTTCGCAAGATACCTCCATGACTCGAAGAGAGTGACTGGCGAACCGTTCACGGTCGATACTCTGGGGGGAGTGGTATCCTGTGAGATTTCCGAAGGCGCCGAAACCATTACGGTGGATATGGGCCAAGTGACTTTTCGAAGTGATCAAATTCCCGTCAACGTCAATGGGGACGCTCGCGAGGTAGTCAATGAAAGCATCCAAGCGCTGGACGAAACCCATCTCTATTATGCGGCAAGCATAGGTAATCCTCACTGTGTGTTACCTGTCGAGCAAGTCACTAAGGATCTCGCCCTAAAGCTTGGCCCGGAACTCGAAAATCATCCTAATTTCCCCAATCGTACCAACGTACAATTCCTTCAGGTCTTGAACCGTAACCGAATCAAAATTGAAATTTGGGAACGGGGCGCCGGTTATACCCTGGCATCTGGCAGCAGTAGTTCGGCGGCAGGGGCCGTAGCAAGAAAAATGGGGGCTTGCGATGAGGAAATTACCGTGGAGATGCCTGGTGGCGAGATTCATTTGATCATTAATGATGACTATAAAGTCCGAATGTCAGGACCGGCCACACGGGTAGCCACCATGGAACTTGACTTGGAATGTCTGGGCTGAATCCTCAGCCCGGCTTACGGCTTACCCAAAACCTGCATTCATCCGAATACTCGTTCACCAGTTTCGACTCCGTTGCAATTTTGGAACGCAAGAGGTCCTTCTCCACGATAAAGCCAATCTGGGTAAGACTCCTTCGGATTTCGGAAATTTCCGGAACGTGCAAATAAAGCCTCCCCTTTGAGGTTTCTTCGAATCGATCTCCAAATTCAAGCAAGGTTTTGTCTTCGATGCCCTTGCGCCACTTCTTTCGCTCCTTGTGCCAAAATTTTTTCCATTTCGGCATGGAGCGGTCATGTGTGGTGAAGACGAATTTCCCACCGGGTTTCAAAACCCGAAAGACCTCCTTCATCGCTTGGTTTCGACCTTGGCTTCCGGGAATCTGCATTAAGCCATTGAAACCAAAGATAACACCGTGAAAACTTTCGTCCTCGAGGTTCATGGCGGTGGCATCCTGCGTCTCAAAATGAATCCCCGACTTCCTTTGCCCATTCAGAAGCAGCGCCCGACGAATCATCTTCGGCGAAAAATCCGTTGCCCAAATTTTCTCGTAACCCAAGGACCACAGGGAGAAAGCGATCCTTCCCACACCGCATCCCAATTCCAAAAGAGATTTCCGACAATTGGGAAATGACTGTCGAAAGACCAATTCCTCGGATTTCCACAATCCAATCCTTTGGGTCGCCTCCTCGTAATGATCCAGAACCTCCTTACCTTGGTAGTACTGCAAGACCATCTCGCTGGAGACCTTGTCATTGATGACCTTCAAGCTCATTTCTACCAATCCTATCCGTTTTCCATGATTGAAGGCAAAACTAAGATGACGCTTGCCAAATTCGATTAAAAATGATTTTTTTAACCCTTTTTCCGCTTATGAAAGCCACAATACAAACCCAAGGAAGTCAATTCGTAGTTGAGAAAGGTGACAAACTGTCAGTCAACCGTTTTCCCAACACCAATGAAGGAGATCAGATCAAGATTGAGCAAGTGCTCATGGTTGTCGACTCCGGCAAACCCACTTTTGGTTCACCCACCATTGAGGGTGCGTCGGTTACGGCCAAAATCCTCGAGAACAAGAGAGATAAGAAGATCATTGTCTTCAAAAAGAAGAGAAGACAGGGATACAAAAGACGCCGTGGACATCGACAACATTTGTCGGTCATTGAAATCGAATCGATCGATCTCAAATAACCAACATTTTCAAGGAGGTAGCTAAAATGGCACACAAAAAAGGACAAGGAACTTCAAAAAACGGTCGGGACAGCAACAGTAAGCGCCTCGGAGTCAAGAAATTCGGAGGTGAAGCGGTTCTCGCCGGAAACATAATCTTGCGTCAGAGGGGCACGAAATACCACCCCGGAAACAACGTTGGCTTGGGCAAAGACTTCACCCTATTCGCCCTAACCCCCGGCAAAGTTGAATTCGACAAGGAGCATCGGCTCGTTAACGTCGTATCTGAGTAGTTCGCGACACGACCCATTTCATGGGTTGTGGTTTGGCTTTCCCAAGTTTTGATTGTAACACTAATCCTGATATTTGAGGATTATGGATCATTCGCCATTGGATAGTTCTGCAAATGAAGATGATTTGGTTTCCCTATCTTTCAGCGAAACCCGTGTTCTTGGTTCTCTCATTGAAAAGGAGCTAACCACTCCGGAATACTACCCAATGTCCCTCAACGGTCTTACCAACGCATGCAACCAAAAAAACAATCGAAATCCGAAGTCAGAGCTTGGCGAAGACGAAGTGGCCCAAGCGATCGAAGAACTCAGAATCAAGAAATTGGCTCACAGAGTGGATCTTGTCGGTTCCCGCGTACCTAAATTCCAACATAATGCGGAAAAGCAACTTGATCTGATCAAGCCTGAGAGAGCCATCTTAGCCGAATTGCTGAACAGAGGACCGCAAACGAGCGGAGAACTCAATTCTCGAGCCTCCCGTATGTTTTCCTTTGATGACCTCCGCGACGTGGAGGAAACCTTGACGGATATGTCCGAGCGATCTCCATCCTTGGTTGCTCTTATGGACCCGATTCCAGGTCGTAAGGAAAGAAGGTGGTTCCATAAGCTTGCTCCCGCCCCAAAAATCGAAGACTTGGAATCCACAAGCCCCGTCTTCATTCCCTCCGCGGACAAACGCCTCGATGAAGTGGGAGACATGATCGAGGAATTCAAGGAATTGAAGGAAGAGGTGGAAGCCTTGCGTTATCAGCTCCGTGAATTATCGGACAGCTACAAGGCTTTTCGAACGCAGTTCGAATAGTTGGTTTACACATCACCAAAAGCAGGATCAAAACTTACAACCGGGCTGTTCCCGAGGCCAAGGTAGACAGGAAATCCTCATATGCATTGGGAATGCCCGACCTAAGATCAATCGAAGCCCGCCAACCCAAGGAGTCCATCAGGGTAACGTCCAAACGTTTGACTGGAGTACCGTCCGGTTTACTAAGATCATGACTGATCGAACCTTTAAAGCCGACCGTATCCTTCACCATTCCGGCAAGTTCAAGAATCGTTTGATCCTTACCCGTTCCAAGGTTCACCCAATCGGGCGGGTCCTTGACCTTAAGAAGGAAAATCAGGCCAGCGGCCAAATCATCAACGTGTAAAAGTTCACGCCTCGGTTTTCCCGTTCCCCAAATTCGGACGTCGGACAAACCCGCTTCCTTCGCTTCGTGAAAACGCCGAAGTAAAGCGGGTAACACATGAGAGTTTTCGGGGTGATAATTATCTCCCGGACCGTACAGGTTCGTGGGCATCGCGCTGTGAAACAAAACCCCATATTGCTGACGATAGTGGCGGCACATTTCCAAACCGGCAATCTTGGCGAGCGCATAGGCTGAGTTCGTTTGCTCCAGGGCTCCGGTGAGCAAGGATTCCTCCTTGATGGGTTGCTCAGAATCTCTGGGGTAAATGCAGGAACTCCCAAGATTGAGAAAGCGCCGAACACCCACCCGCCAAGAAGCGTGAATCAAGTTTGCATTGATCATTAGGTTTTCCCTAATGAACTCCGCAGGATAGGAATTGTTGGCAAAAATACCCCCTACCCTTCCCGCTGCGTTAAGAACGATCTCAGGGCTTTCCCGCTCGAGAAAACTTTCCACCTCCGATTGGTTGCAGAGATCTACTTCCTTTCGTTCACAAACCAAAATATCCCAACCAAAGGAATCATTTTTCAGTCCACGGACGATTGCGGAACCGACCATTCCCTTGTGCCCGGTGACGAAAACCTTCATGAATCAGCCAAGATCGGCTTCAGCAAGAGTCTTTTCTCTTTCGGCCAACTTCATGTCTTCCCGAACCATTAAAGCGACCAACTCCTTAAAGGTAGTTTTGGGCTCCCAACCAAGTTGCTCTCTCGCCTTGGTCGGATCTCCAATCAGCAAATCGACTTCAGCCGGCCGTTCGTATTTTTTGTCAAAACCTACAAACTCCTCATAATCCATGTCCAGACAGGCAAACGTCTCTTCAAGAAACTCTCGGACCGTGTGAGTTTGATTGGTCGCGATGACGTAATCATCGGGCTTGTCCTGTTGCAGCATAAGCCACATTGCCTCAACGTATTCCTTGGCATATCCCCAATCCCTCTTTGAATCGAGATTCCCAAGGATCAGTTTTTTCTGCAAACCCAATTTGATCCGAGTGGCGGCTCTGGTGATCTTGCGAGTCACGAAGGTTTCTCCTCTTCTTGGAGATTCGTGATTGAAGAGAATGCCGCTGCTGGCGTGCATATCATACGATTCTCTATAATTAATCGTAAGCCAATGGGCGCAGACTTTGGCGCAAGCGTAAGGGGATCGAGGCCAAAAGGGAGTCGATTCAGTCTGAGGGACTGCCTGAACCTTACCGAACATCTCTGACGATGATGCCTGATAAAACCTTACTTTTTCGACCAAACCCGCTTCCCGGACGGCTTCAAGGATACGAACTGCGCCCAAGGCGGTGACGTCTCCGGTGTACTCTGGGATATCGAAGGAAACGCGAACATGACTCTGCGCGCCCAAATTATAAATTTCATCGGGCTGCAAGTCATAAAGCAATTTGACTAATTGCACCGCATCGGCCAAGTCACCGTAATGCAGATAAAGGTTTGTGTTGTCCACCAATGGATCTTTGTACAAATGCTCCAAGCGGGCGGTGTTGAAGCTCGAAGCCCGTCGAACGATGCCATGAACCTCATATCCCTTTTCAAGCAGCAATTCCGCAAGATATGAACCATCTTGACCTGTAATACCAGTAACTAAGGCTTTTTTCATTTTCCGAACAACTTAAGGAAATTTCTCGCTTTCGTAAAGAATCCATTGAGTAATCCTTCGCTCTCAACGTCATTGACACGGGCAAGACTAGGAATATTCTTATCTTTTTGCCCGGGGGATTAGCTCAGTTGGTTAGAGCGCATGCATGACACGCATGAGGTCGGCAGTTCGAATCTGCCATCTCCCACCATTTGCTGAATTTGCCCAAGAGTGAATCTTTCTATGTAAGACTGACTTTGATTGACTTCTTTGTTTCAGGTACCATTGATTTTCATCCCTAATGAATAAATTCTTACACGAAAACGTGTCCGTCTCCGCCAAAGCTAACGTTTACTTTGACGGAAAAGTCGTCAGTCACTCCATTACCCTTAGCGATGGTTCCCAAAAGACCCTCGGTTTGATTTATCCCGGCAGTTATCATTTCAACACCGCAAAAGCGGAGCGGATGGAAATCATAGCCGGTTCTTGCTCAGTCACTTTGGATCAATCCGGAAACACCACACCTTACAACGAAAACCAGGCCTTTGAGGTATCTGCCAACAGTGGGTTCAGCATTCAGGTCAGCGAAGGAATCTGCGAATACGTTTGCTCCTTCCTCGACGGATGAGCCAATAGAGCTCATACTGAAGACTACTCCAATTCCTCTATAATCCTGTTGATCCTGTTCGCCAAGGATGGATTCTGGGATACCAAATCCTGCGTTTCGCCCAAGTCTTCACTCAAGTCATAAAGAGCCAATTTCCCATCGGTCTGCAGAGCTTTCCATTTGCCCATTCGTACGGCTCGGAATCGACTCCATCTCCAAAACAGATAATCATGCTTGGCTTGCATCTCAGTCTTTCCCATAAGCGTG
>NZLE01000076.1 GCA_002692605.1 Opitutia bacterium | reverse complement strand
TTCTCGGTCCTCAATCGGACCGGGTGCGGACTCATGTCTTCGGGCATCGGGATCGAGTCGATGAAGTTCGGGACTTGGCCCGCTCGGTCAGAGGTAAGGATTTTCTTTACATACGCAATTACATGCCTCACCTCAGCTACAACCAACCCACCGCCTGGCCCGATTTGGGGGAAATCCGCCACGAGTTTTACCGTTTGGCCGAAACAGGCAGAATGACCCCTCCTCAATGGCACTTCGCGGGCCCCACTCGTCCGGCCGAGGAACTCTACGATTGCCGAAATGACCCTCAAAACCTTCATAACCTGATCGGTTCGAAAGAACATCGAAAGGTTCTCCAACGCATGCGCGAGAAGTTAAACGGTCATCTTAGAGAAACTCGGGATCTCGGATTCCTTCCCGAGTTCGAGGCCTGGCAAGCCTTTGCGGGAAGCTCCGGCTGGGCAGTTGGGCAATCGGGTTCCATCGATCTGGAAGCAATCCGTACGGCGGCGTCCGCCGTGGGTTTGGCCGGGGAAAAAACCTTGCTCGCGAATCTGGGCTCAGCCAATCCTTTGATTCGCTACTGGGGAACCATCGGTTTGGGAGCCCTGTCTTCTAAACCGTCAAAAGCTTCACTCAGCGCTCTGGAAAACGCCTTGCTCGATTCCTCCCCTTCGGTGCGAATCGAGGCGGCCAATGCCCTCGCCAATCATGGTATCACGGATATCGCTCTTCCGATCCTCATAAATGAGTTGAAGCACGAGAATCTGATCGTGGTCACGCATGCGGCCCGCACCCTGGAGTTGCTCGGGACTAAGGCGAAAGGTGCCATTCCAGCCATGAGGGCCTGCCTGAAGCGGGCCCATCGGATACGACCACCCGAGCTATCTCCCGTCATTGTCCTTCCCGGAGACCAGGATATGGCCATGTTCGTGGGTTTTTCCTGCCAAGCCTTTTTGGACCAATTCAAGGATAAGGACTGATTTCCCGATGACCGACCAAAGATCCGTTTTCGATATCCGCCCTATGAGGAGGGATGAATGGGAAGACGTCGCGGAACTGATCCACGAATCAACCAACGCCTGGTACGTCGCCAACGGCAAAAAACCGATTTTCAACGGTCCGCCTTCCGATGCCATGCTGTTTTGCGAAGTCTATGAAGCCCTCGATTCGGGCCATTGTCTGGTGGCTGAAAGTTCGTCCAACCATAGGATTGCCGCATCCTGCTTTTACCATCCCCGCCCCACTCACCTTTCTCTCGGCATCATGAACGTACACCCGGACTTTTTCGGTCAGGGCCTCGCCGGCGCACTCCTTTCCCGGATCATCGAGTTCGCCAAGGNNAGAGAACTTCCGGTCCGTTTGGTTTCAAGCGCTCAAAACCTCGACTCCTTCTCTCTTTACACCCGCAAGGGCTTCGTCCCTTTCCTATCCTTTCAGGATTTATATATTGAAATTCCCGAGAATGGTCCGGACTTCGCGCCATCCGACCAGCCTTTCATCGANGANGCCAGCATGAAGGACCTTGCCGAAATGGTGGAACTGGAAAGAGAACTGTCGGGAATCGAGCGGTCAAAGGACTACGCTTATTTCATCGCCAACGAACTTGGGATTTGGAGGACTCTAACTTACCGTGACGAAGATTCGCGACTTCTTGGATTTCTCTCATCGGTGAATCATCCGGGAAGCCGCATGATCGGACCTGGAGTCGCTCGGACCGAAGAAATCGCAGTTGCCCTGCTGGCAAAGCAACTGGACGGATTCCGCGGACTTTGCCCGGTCTTTCTGCTTCCGGTGACCGCAAGTCATGCGGTTCGAACCGCATACTCTTGGGGAGCGAAAAACTGCGAAATTCATTTTGCCCAATGCCTGGGCAGATATCAACCACCCAAGGGGGTTGTATTNCCAACCTTCATGCCGGAANCGGGCTGAGACTTCTTATTTTTTCCCATACCACTCGGGNGTTCCGAACCAATCGTGCATTTCCTTATCAAAGGGAGCCACGATCTCGGGTGATTCCGGGAACTCTCCACGGTCTTGCGTTTCAACGATCCAAGTTTCCAAAGCGGTTCTCATCCGNAGCAGAGCCTCCCGGTGCTCCGGTTTGGAAGATCCGGCCAAATTATTGATTTCATGGGGATCCAGCATCGTGTCGAACAATTGCTCCGGAGCCACGGTCGGAGACATCAAATCCGCCGGCGGACCCTGCAGTTTTCCTTCCGCCATCAATTTCCTCATCAAAGGCTTGATGGGAAAGCACTTTTCCTTGTATCGGTTCAGAGAGGTAAAGTGACGGTCAGGATAAAAGTTGCGGATATAGTGGTATCTCTTTCCCCGAACGCTGCGAACCCGGTTGACGGTTTCGTCCACTCGATCACGAGCGGAGAACGCATAGGTTCTTTCGGGCCCNACNNGGTTGCCNAAAAAGACCCGACCNTGCATACCGAGAGGTTTGGCAATCCCGGCGAAACCCAGAGTCGTCGAAGTTAGGTCGATCAAACTGACCACCTCATCCTTTACCGTTCCCGGACGATAGTTGGCGGGAGCTGGGAAACCCTCGGGCCAACGGATGATCATGGGGACGTGCAAGCCGGTATCGTAGCACCAATGGATGCCTCGTGGTTCGATTCGACCGTTGTCTCCGAAAAACATTACAATGGTGTTTTCCGCAAGGCCGTCCCGCTCCAACCTTCGGAGGACTTTACCNATGGTTTTGTCCATCCCCGAAACGGAATTGAGGTANCGGGCCCATTCCGCGCGAACCACCGGATGATCGGGATAATAGGGAGGTGGATTGACCTTTTCGGGAGTGGCAATTTGCTCATGCTGCCTTTCTCCTTTCCATTCGACACGNGGTTGCCTCCAGGTGTTGCGGTCATAAATATCGTACTCGCACTCGAGGGTGTTCATCTGAGCGAAGAAAGGTTGGTTTCCCTTGAGCTCCTCCCANTTCCCCCCATCATAGAGTTTGCCTTCGTTGACGAAGTTAAGATCAAGCTTGCCGGAACCGATCTCCTCCCCGTCCATGGTCTTGAGGTTGGCCGTGTAATATCCGACGTCCCGGAGGCGGTGAGTGATCGGTCGCNCCCCTTCGGGCAATCGATAATCGTCTTCCCGATGAGAACGCATGTTGTGCGTATCGGTGGTGGTTTGATACATGCCCACAAAGAAGGCGCTTCGACTGGGGGCGCAAACCGGAGAAGTTGAAAACACCTTTGTGTATCGCTCTCCCTCGGCGGCCAAGCGGTCCAAATTTGGCGTCCTNACGTTCTTTGCGCCATAGCAACCAAGATCGAGCTTAAGGTTTTCTCCTACGATCCAAAGGATGTTTGGTTTGCCGACGCCCCCAAACAAGGCAAACCCAAGGACAAGGGATGGGAAAAGAAAAAGTTTATTCATCATCTTTCGAGGTTGGTTCTTTCATAAGGTCCAGAAGAGTTTGCCCAAAGGCCCGTCCGACCCTTGAGAAGAAAAGGGTGCTGCCCAGATAGTGATACGGGTGATCGGACCCGATTTTCTTCCACTCTTCGAAGTTCTTCCGCCAGGAGGGATAAGCTTCATCCGCTTTCCTGTCCCAATGGACGTCGGTGGGAATGGCTCTCACGGTACCGGCGAATTCGGGAACCTCATTCATGGAAGATTGAGCGGCTTTGACGATCGCCATGTTGCCCTTGGCTTCCTTGAATCCATTCTGTCCCATAATTCCAATCACGAAAGGCAAATCCGGTTCACCGAGATCCTTCCGAACGTCCTTGATGAAATTTTTCATGTTTTCCGCATATTCGTCCTGGAAGCCATTGTACATGTCATTCCAACCCTGAAACCAAACGAATCCGGAAAGCTCATAACCTCTCNCCTGATAGGTGGGAAACCGAACTTGCAGTTCCTGCAGGGATTTGCCGATTTCCTCCATCATCANTCTGTAGTAATGGCCGTGACTGGNCACGACCTCCTGCCGNAATTTTTTCTTATTCTCAAGAAAAATCGATTCAACGGATTCCGGCATTGATTTCTCCACCTCNTCCTTGGAAATTCCGGGATCTTTCTTTTTTCTCAAGTTCCATTCTCTCTTGAGCAGNTTATTGAATTCCCGCTTGGCCATGCCCTCCACGAATTCCATGATCTTTTCCTCCTTGGGAAGACCCGAACTGGGCGGTCGGAAGTCGCGACCCAAGCTTTTTCCACCCCATGCGGTTTTGATAATAAGCACCTGCTCCGAAAATCGGTCACCCATGGTATGGCCGAACTCAAGCTCGGGTCCGATCTTCCCCGGTGAACCATACCCAACGGTCAGGTTTCCCCTGCGGCCAAGGTAATCAATCCACACGTCTCCGCGTTCAAGATACTTTCCATCGCTATGCAGATGAGCGAATAGCTTTCGAGTCTCCGGNGCTTTNATTTGGTGATTGAGCAAAGGNTCCACCGCCCCCTTNCCCTCCATATTCGATTGCCCGGCCAAAACAAAGACCTTCAAAGNTTTCAAGGATTGTCCNAAAAGAAAATGCGCCTGAAAAAGGGTTAGGATTAAAATTGCTAAGGAATGGTTCGGGTTCATANACTTATCCTTCAAAACCTTCCTCGGGTAAGCAACGGGAAAACGCACCAATCCCCTACGCTGTCCGACAAACGATTCTTCCCGCAGCTCCACCCCATGAAATCCTCGAAACTCCCAAAATGGATTCTTTGGCTTNTTGCGCTCGCGTTCCTTTGGATTGCCTATCCTTGCGCGAGAGTCGCCTTTTTTCTCATCAGCGATCCCATTCCGGATGAAAAACCCAGAGTCGAAGAGACAANTTTCATTGATGACGCAAGTGGCATGAATCNGACCAGACACTCCGGCATCCTCGAATTGCCCGCCGATTTCAATCAAAGCGTTTCCTTGCTCAGACNAACTTTGGCCCAAGCNCTAAGGGANGGAAAGAAAATCATTCCTTTCGGAGCCCGGCATTCCATGGGGAAGCAGAGCCTTAAGGAAAACGCNATCCACGTTAATCTCCGGGAATTGCGGGCAATGAGAATGGAAGATNGTCTGCTCCGCGTGCAAGCGGGGGCAAGATGGAGTCAGGTTATCGAATTCCTCGCTCCTCAGGGACTTGCTCCGGAGGTCATGCAAAGCAATGCCGATTTCTCNATNGGAGGCACCTTGAGCGTCAATGCCCATGGATGGCAACCGGGGCGACCGCCCGTATCCTCAACCGTCGAGAAAATCCGCATCCTAACCGCGGACGGGNTACTGAANACCTGCTCCAGAACCGAAAANCAGGATCTTTTCAGGCATGCCATNGGCGGATACGGCATGATGGGGATCATCCTGGAAGCCTGGATACGTCCGGTTCGCAATGAAATTCTACGATCCTCCCACGAAATCACAACGCCTTCCGAATTCCTGAACCTATGGGTCAAAATGAAAAAAGAGCCCGTACGCCTTGCCTTTGGACGCCTCTCCGTCGCGCCGAANTCCTTTTTCGAAAGAATTCTTCTCGTATCCTANGTCTCCACCGATGAAACTTCACGAAGTTCGGTGGGAGTCAAAACAGGTTTCGCAACCTCGCTCTCACGNGCGATTTTCCGGGCATCCTTGGGTAGCGAAAGAGGTAAGAACTTCAGAAATCTCATGGAAGGCGTTGCCGGCGGAGAGGCCGGTGGGACTCACCCCCGGGCCAACCTTCTCTTCGAACCCGTTCGAATTTTCGCAAACAACGACCCTGACAAGATCGACCTGCTTCTGGAAATCTTCATCCCACAGGAAAAGTTTTCCGATTTCGTGCCCATNGCGGCCCATTTGCTCCGCAATCGNTCCGATGAGCTTCTCAACGTCACNGTTCGTGAAATTGCACGCGACACCGATAGCGCCTTACCCTATGCAAAAGAGAAAGTTTTTGGGTTGGTCATGCTGTTTACCTTGGACAAAACCGTGAATGCGGAGAAAAAATTCGGTGACCTAAACCGAGATCTGATCGAATGCGCCCTCGATCATGGGGGCACCTTTTACCTTCCCTATCGCAACCACGCTTCGTCCTCGCANCTGAATCGGGCTTATCCGGAGTTGGACTCTTTCCTTGCAGCCAAAGGTTCGACGGATCCGCAATCNGTCTTTGCGAGCGGATTCCACGATTANCTTTTGGCAGCCCGAAAGGAGCCCGTGGGAAATCCCTANTGGGTAATTCTCAAGCCTTTTCCGTATTCNGATCCCTGCAANACTTTTCTAAGCGCGGCATAATCATANGCCAAGGATTGCTCCAAAACCGAATAGTACAATTCCGATTGGAAATAGCAGGTGGCCACGTCAGCATCAATCAGTTCGACGTCCTCTTCCCTCACGGTGGGCATTCGCAGAAGGCGCCCACGGGTGAAATTCTTTAACTTCAGGATGTAATCGGATGCGTTGAGCGAAATGATTTTCTTCATTAGAATGGCATTCTTAAGGCGGTTCAGATCCGATTGGTTGCGAAGAAAAATCACCCGTTTCGAGACACTCCCCGGAGACCGTTTGTTTGATTCAAGCAANAGAGAACGCCAGGTTTGCGCATCCGGGCAATCGACCACNTTAATCTCAGGAACCGGTTCCTCCAACAACTGATCGATGGCCATGGAATCACGNCGCATCCGAAANCAAAGACCAACCGCTTTCCCGGTTTCGCCTTCCTCAAAGACAAAGGGTGCGAATTCCTTGAGGTAATCCGATAAAAAACGCACTCGAAAGCCCGAACCGCTCGCCTCTTCCCTTTCGAAGAAAATCAATTTTTCCACATCCAACACCTCCGCNGCCTTCTGTCTTTTCAACACCTCGTAGATTTGCCTGCGAACCAAAGCGTCCTCCCCCGGAACCGCCTGATCGGCGAAACGCTGATAGGGGTATTGTTTGGTCAACTGAGGATGATCGTTCACGATCCGGTCAACCACCTCCTGCAGTTGGCGCAAGCCTTTGTTTTCGGTGAGGTATCTTAGGTCAAAGGTGTCCTCNGCCCGGATCCGGTAAGCATCCCTAAAGAGGCGGTTGCCGAATTTGTCAAAAAGATCATCATCCTTGGGCATGCTTGCATGAACCGGAGATTCGTCGGGAAGAACCGATGGAGTGATCACGATGATCACTTCCCGCTTCAATCCCGTTTCGTCCTTTGAGCGGAACAGTCCTCCCAACNAAGGCAAGTCNCCGAGCACAGGTACCTTCCTCAGGGTTTCCTCGGANTCCTTGGCAATCAAACCCCCAACGATGAAGGGAGTGTCATTGGCAATTCGGGCNTAGGTTTTGACTTCNCGAATGGAAAGAGTTGGGGCGGTCGCAAGGATGACGTCATCCTTACCCATGACGTTTTGATCCTTTCCCGGAACCCGCGCCGAGACCGCCGCATTGATTTGCAGGGAAACCTCTGATCCGTCGCTGCTGATCCGNGGGCGTACGGCGAGTTTGATACCTGCGGTNACGTCCCGAAAATCAACCGCGCTTACGTAATCCTTGACGAACTTGGTGTTGGCGATGGGAATCTTTTCGGAAACGTTGATGTAAGCCATTCGGTTATCCAGGGTAAGAACGCTCGGCCGCGAAAGTATTTGAGCGGAACCTTCCTCCACCAACGCTTGGAGACGAAGGTTGAATTCTCGAAATACGTTGGTAATCGTTNCATCGAATTGAGGAGTTCCAACCGCAGGAGATACGATTTTACCGACCACCAGACTGTCATTTGATCCGTCAAGCTTACGGTTGATGAAATTTCCCTGGGAAACCCCTTCCTTGCCGGAATTGAAATCCCATTCCACTCCCAATTGATCCAAGGCCTGCGAGGAAATCTCCAAAACCATNGCCTCGATCATGATCTTACGNGCAGGCAAGTCAATTTGCTCGGTGATGATTCGNCGAATGGAGCCGGCGGTCTCGGGTTTTTGTGGGTCAAAGAAGAGCAGCAATTCGTTGATCGGATCCGTTTCCGTGTGGGGAAAGACCTTCTCATGATCCGGAATCACCTCATGAAACGTGGTCACGGGGGTACGCACCACGACCGGCAAAAGTTCGGGGTCCACCGGCTGGTCTGAGTCTCCCACCCGCACACCGTACAAGTTAAGAAGCTTGATGCATCGATCCTGATCCACGTAACTCAAGCGGAGTCGTTCGGAAACCATCCTCATGTCGATGGGAAGCGAATCCGGATCCGNCGAATCATTCTCTTCGGAAAGAACCGGAATCGAAGTCCAGAGAAAGAAGCCAGTGAGNATGATTGTAAACGTTTTCATAGTCTTTATGATTTCGGTTCCTCGGGAGCGGATTGGGGAAACAAATCCGTGAAAAAAGTTTGAAAGACCCCACTCTTTCTTTTTTTCCGGGTCTCTTTGGCCGATTCGTCCTTTTCCTTTCTGATGTTCCATTTGCTTTTTATGATTTTGTCTTGGCTCAAACCCATTTCAGTGTTCAAGCTCCTTAAGAATTGCCCATTCGATTGGGAAATCCGGCGTATCGCTTCATCTTCTATGCATAGAAGCACGCAATCCGTGATTGCCGTCATGGTGGACGAACGACTGTTTCTGCCAAGCACGCATTCCTCACCGAAATGTCGCCCCGGCTCGACGTGCTCGACTTTCGCCTCTCCCTCGAATCCTTTGATTGTGCATAGCGAACTGAGCAAACCCTCGACCAGAAGAAACATGGTGGAACCTCGGTTCCCCTGACGATAAAGGGTTTCCCCCGCTTTCAGATCCTTGCGATAAAAAGAGGTTTTGAGGTCGTCGTACTCGCTCGCAGTCAATGATTTGCACAAAGCGCTTCGCTCAATGGCCAGGGCCAGGTTTTCATCATTGGGAGAACCGAGAAGCGGCAAGGATGAGCCTTTTTCAAGAAAGATTCTTTCCTTGTCCATCGAGGGCGTTAATCCGGATTCGGAAAGATGCTCGATGACCCTCCGGTTGACCAGATGCCGGGACTCCTTTGGAGAAATCCCCTTAGGCAAAATGAAAAATCTCACCTCATATCTCTGCCCATTGGCCAAGGCTTGATCCAAACGGACTTCCGGAGCCGGGTCGCTCAATATGCGGGCGTCATCCACCAAAGACTTGACGGCTCCCGTAAGTACCCGAATCGCCCGATGCGGACGGACGCTGTAATCGAGAACGAATTCAAGATCGATCCTGAAATGAGGTTTGGGGCGCATGTAATTGGTCAGTATCGCTTCTCCCATTTTGCTGTTCGGTACGACGATCATGTTCTTCTCCGTAGTCTTCAGACGAGTGGTTCGCCAATTGATCTCAATCACCTGACCCACAATATGATTTTCACGGCGGTTTTGGTGAATCATCACCCAATCTCCAATTCGGAACGATTGCTCCAAATGCATGGATAAGCCGATGAAAACGTCCAAGATCACGTTTCGAAGAGCAATGCCAACGACAATCCCCAAAATGCCCGAGGTCGCCCAAATCCCAGTTACGGACTTGTCGAAAACCGTTGCCAAAACCCCCATCACAGCCAAACCGAAAAGGATCATTCCCGTGACGTCTTTTGGCAACCGTGGGACCGGACGGCCCGAAATGCCCGCAATCAAACCGTCCCACACGAAGACGGTAATTATGCGTTGAACCAGAAAAGTCGCCGACAACCACAAACCGATCTGCGAACCGTAACGAACCGAAACCATAACTACGTCCGAGACGTTTCCGGTAAAGGTTAGGATCAGATCATCATGCGAAATGAGAAAGGCGAGAAAGAAAAAGAAGAAAAAGGAAGGGACCAGCAATCGCTTGAGCACGTCCCAAAGAGAGGAAAGAGTCTTACTGTCGCCCTGCTTTTTCATTCTTCCTTTTGGGAGGAGCGGAAGTGTTCTTGTTCATATTCCTTCATCAGACGGATCATCATCGCAAAACGGGGAACGGGAATATCCGCGCCCTTGTGACTGATGACTTCAAGAATCGCATTGAGGCTCTGATTGACGAATTGGTTGAAATTGAAGGCTTCACCCAATTCCGCGCACATCTCCTTGACTTCATCGAAAGTCTCCTCGGACACACGTATGGTCACTGTTTTTCCTTTGGCCACGTACTAATGTGTATTCGAATGGAATTGCATTGCAACTTTTTTATTAATTTTAATATTTTTATTTTTTTGTATTGCAATGCAATTATTTTTTACCGAATTTTTTTATTAAAAAAAGGGATAAAAACAGCTTGAATGGATATTTATTTGAAAATAAGATAAGAAAATACGCTTTTGCTTATGAAAACACCAAACTGCTTTGAACTGCCTTCTCACTTTTCCCGAAGGGAATTTTTACACGTCGGTCTTGTCGGGGGTCTCGGCCTTACGCTTGCGGACTTTCTCAAGATCAAGGCGCATGGAGCCCAAAAGTTTTACGAAACCAAGGAAGGTCCGGCCAAGAGCGTGATTCACATATATTTGCCCGGAGGCATGGCCCATCAGGAATCCTGGGATCCCAAACCTTACGCCCCACTCGAATACCGCGGACCTTTTCGCAGCATACCCACAAAGATTCCCGGCGTTCATTTCAGCGAAAACTTCAAGGAGTGCGCTAAAATTGCCGACAAGATCACCGTATGTCGTTCTATGACCCACGGCGAGGCCGCGCACGAACGTGGCACCCACAACATGTTCACCGGATACAAACCCAGTCCGGCAATAAAATTTCCGAGTTTCGGCTCCGTGGTTTCGCATGAACTTGGAAGCAGAAAGAACATTCCGCCTTACGTTTGCATTCCGAAAGTACCCAACGAATTCGCCGGCAGCGGCTATCTCAGCTCCTCCTACGGCCCGTTCGGCGTTGGCTCGGACCCGGCCTCGGACAACTTTAAGGTCCGAGATCTGACGCTTCCCAAGGAAGTCTCGCAAGATCGTTTTGCCAGACGCCGAAGCTTGCTCGACACCGTGGATGATCATTTTCGTTCCATCGAACGGTCCGACGCCCTTGGAGCCATGGACAAGTTTTACAACGAAGCCTATTCGCTGATCAGTTCTCAGGAAGCGAGAGAGGCTTTCGACATGTCCAAGGAATCCGAAAAAACCGTTGAGAGATACGGAAAGAATCAAGCGGGGCAACGAATGCTTCTTGCTCGAAGGCTGGTTGAGTCCGGAGTCCGTTTCGTTTCCCTCACATACGGTTCTTGGGATATGCACCAAAACATCGAGTCAGGCTTCAACAAGCACGGCCCCGAACTTGACAAGGCTTTCGCCAGCCTGATTTCGGATTTGGACGAACGAGGCATGCTGGACAGCACCTTGGTGATGTTGTCATCCGAATTCGGACGAACCCCGAAAATCAACAAAAACAGCGGACGCGATCATTACCCTCGGGTATTCAGCGTAGCTCTGGCAGGTGGCGGAATCACCCGTGGACAAGTCTACGGATCATCCGATGCCTTCGCCACCGCTCCCGAAGACAACCCGCTCTCCGTCGAAGATTTGGCCACCACCGTTTACGACCGCATCGGTATCGTAGCCGACAAGGAACTCATGGCCCCCGGAGACCGACCCATGGAAATCGTGGACGGGGGTAAGGTCATCAAAGAACTTTGCGTTTGATCCGATCGGCGAAGAAGTGATCGTGCACGATTGCAAGTTCGTTCTGACCTTCAAACCCGTGAAGTTCTTTCTCCATACGCTGCTTCTCTCCCTATGTTCCTTGGCATGGAGCGCCGAGCCGTCGGTTACTTCGGTTCTCCCACGAGGAGGTCAGAAAGGAAGCGAGCAAACCGTCGTCATCAAGGGAAACCGCTTGCT
>NZLE01000075.1 GCA_002692605.1 Opitutia bacterium | reverse complement strand
AAGCAACCTAATGCAAGCCATGGGGAAAGTTTGGAAGAATAATCGGCACCTACCATTCCATTACGGGTCTCCTTGTAAACTTTCAGGCAATCCCTATCCCAGATCCATTCCCTCATCCAATTCTCGGCCTCGGTTTCCCCTCCCCGGAAGTCCAGAACCGCCCGCGAATCCGGTTTCGGATGCTCCCATCCAAAATGGGACAGGTCGGGAAGTTTTTCTTCGGATTCCCAGGAGCATTTGATATTGAGAGGCTTGGGAAGTTCAGGCCTGATGGTCAGGTTCTTTTCCACTTTTCTTCGAAAGGGACTGAAGACGCCGGGCATGTCCGCCAAGGAAAAGGGCAAGTCCTCTTCCTCCAGCAGGCCTTTGCCTTCGGTCANCCTCAGGTCCACCTCCCGGCCCAGCGCCTTTTCCTCTTCCGTCTCTTCCCAGGCATCCTCCCGTTGGCCGTAGCAACGCTCCGCCCCCCAGCTTCGCATCAGTTGGGGGATTTCCCCCGAGGCCCGCCCATGGACAAAAGTCAGAACNCCCCCNAGAGACTCGACTCCTTGNCTGAGGGAGTCAAGGGACTGAAGAATGAACTTCGCACGGTACGGACCGATCCTGCCGGGCTGCCATATTCGGTCATCGAACGCATAAACCAAGAGGACCTCCTCGCATTCGGACAAGGCCTTGGACAAGGCGGGGTTATCCGACAATCGTTGGTCGTTGCGTACCCAATGTATGCCTTTGCTCATGAGTCTACAATATGCTCGGGCTTTCCGGCTTCGCAACCTGCTCAAACCGTTGCAGAATCAACCGGGGGTGGAACCCGTTCCGAGAATCCGCTCGGCGGTCTCCCGCCCGGAGCGCAATGCGGAATCGATGGAAGGAAGACCGAAATGGTCTCCGCAACGGTGTACTCCCCGAATGAAAGGTTCCGGCCGCAGCGGCTTCGGACACGCGGGAACCGCTCGTTCGATACGGTACGCCTTGAGCATATCCCAGCTATCCGCTTTTTTCCCGAACCAGGAAATGAGTTGCCCTCGGGCCTCCTCGGTGAGGCCATGCAAATCCCGATCACCTTGGCCAATGATACTGGCCGAGGCGAGGGCCCGGCCTTCGGGNGCGCAGTTGGAAAGCGAACTGAGAAAGGTTAGGTTGTTGATCGGACCGACCCCCGAACCGTCGAGATGGAGAATGGGCTCGTTGGTGGGCAGATCTACACTGGGCATACTGAAGTAGAGGCAATCCACCGAATTCCAAGGTGTCGCTTCGTCTCCGTCCAAACCAAGCAGTTGATCGGCGACCTCCGATTCGGTGGCCAGAACCACCGNCCGCCCCTCCCACCTTTTCCCATCGGCGGATTCAACGAACCGGTCCCCGACACGNACAATCGAATGGCCCAAGCGCAGGGATTCNGACGGAAGCGACCGGGCCATCTGCTTGGGAATCTCTCCGATGCCCAGCCTCGGAAGAGCGGTTTCCCCCTCGGCGAAGAGACGGAAGGTTTCCTCAAATTTGCGAACTGAGGTACGAAGCCCGTTCTCCAGAAAGACTCCGCGCATAAAGGGCTTCCAAAAGCGGTCAGTCATCGACGAACCGAACCCCAACCGCTCCAAGGCTTGGGAAGTCGTGACCTCATCGGGCATCGAACGGGTGGAGAGAAGTCCGAGCCTCAGCAAGCCAACTCTGAGCTTGTCCGGAAGAGAACCGATGGGATTGAACAGGGAACCCAATCCGTCCACAGGCTTGCGGAAAGGATCCGCCACCCGGTGAAAGCGGTTTTCGAACCAGACCCGCGAACCGGGATAGCAGCTTCGGAGATCAAGTTCCTCGAAATTCAGGAAACGCCGGGCTTCGGGGTATGCGGTAAGCAGAACCTGAAAGCCGCGGTCCAAGCGGTAACCCTCGATCCCATCGGTGCGCACCCGCCCTCCGACCACTTCCTCGCGGTCAAAGAGGAGAACGGTCCTCCCCGCCCTCCTTACAGTCAGGGCGCAGGCAAGACCCGCCAGGCCCGCTCCCACGATCAGAGTCGGTTTTTCCGCCTTCCCCACTACGCCGGAACCCTAGGCTTTACGGGCCTTGGCCAAGCCTTTGAGAATCAGTTCCTTGGTCTTTAGCGAACCGGCCACCGGATCCATACCATGCCCTTCGAACTCGATGCTGATCACCCCGGAAAAATCGGATTGGTAAACGATCTCAAGCATTCGGTAAAAATCGGTATGGGTCTCATTCCCCTCTTCGTCNAATTTCAATGCCTTGGCGCAAACCGCCGGAGCATGCGGAAGGGTCCTGCGGACGGCGTCGTAGCGGTCATAGGCGCCAAAATTATTGAAGTCGGGAAGAATGCCCGCGTGCGGATGATTCAGTTCCCTGATCACCGAAAGAATCCAGTCCGGGTCCTGAGAATTCCGTCCGTGCGGTTCGATGACCACTTGGACGGGAGTCTTTTCCGCATATTCGCAAAGTCGGCCGAGCCCNTCGACCGCCTGTTTGCGNTTCTCCGCGGGATCTCCCCCAGACCGGCAATTGACCCGGATCGCGGAGCAACCCAACTGGGCGGCGCAATCGATCCATCCCTTGTGCGCCTCCACCGATTTGTCCCGTTGGTCTTTGTCGGCATGATCAAGTTCGTTCTTTTCGTCCACCAGGATCAGAACGTTTTCGATTCCCTCGCCCACCGTCCGTTTTTTCAGTTCCCCGACGTAAGACCGGTCAAGATGCTTGCCTCCGAAAGGACGACTCCAGTATTCCACGCTTTCGATTCCGAGCTTTTCCTTGCAGAGAGCCGGGTAATCGAGGTGCGTAAGCTTGCCGTCTTTCAGCCAACGGTGAAAGGTGTATTCCTGAATCCCGATGCGGAAACGATCAGGGGCATTCTTTGCCTGGGCAAAGAGCTTGGATAAGGAAGGTGCGCTCAGGACGCCAAGCCCGAGCCCCCCGAGAAAAGATCGACGAGCGAGAAGATTCATCCGCTCATCTTGTCGGATATTTCCAAAAAGGAAAACCCGAATCGTCCCTACCGCCGGAGCGAACGCAGACAGTCGATGACGAAGGGATAAGTGGGGTGGTCCAGTTCGTCCACCCGGATGTTGGCCCGTTCCTTGCCNAGGTACAGCCCGCCNTCCTCTCCTTCCCGNACCAATTCCTCAACGAAATCGTGGGCGCCCCAAGACTTAAGCCAACTCCAATAACTGGAACGGGTGCCCGGCTTGCATTCCAAGAGCACCTCTAGATCGCAGAAGGCGCTGGCGTAGAGGGTCGTGTCCCTGAAGACCGTGACCGAAGAGGGAGGTTCGGTGAGGGCCGCTTGAATCTTTAGGATCATCCGAAAACCTACGGCTCGCCTCACCCAAAAGTCAAATTCTCGAAGATGCTTTTCAGGGTAGTGCAAACATCCCTCCTTGACTTCCTCCGTAAGAATCTCCGAGACTCGGACATTCCTTTTTTCGATGTCTCCTGCCTGTAAATCATTCGGCCTCTGGCTGATCCTACCCTTTTGCTGTTTGGCAAAGGTGGACTTCGTCCATCAGGTGATGCCTATCCTTAAGATGCATTGCGCCGAATGCCACACCGACGGAGCACAAAAGGGCGGGCTTTCCATGAATACCCGGACGGAATTCCTGGCAGGGGGAGAAGGCGGGGAAGTGGCGGTACCCGGTAACCCGGAGGACAGTTGGTTCTTGGCAGTGGTCGCTTCCGAGGACAGCGCCGAACGGATGCCTCCGAAGGGGCCTGGCTTATCCGGAGGTGAAATCGAAGTTTTGCGGACGTGGGTCGCCGAAGGGATGCGCTGGGACGAAGGAATCACTCTGGGTTCTTCGGGTTGGGAACCACCCCTTAAACCGCGGGTGGTCGAAGTCCCTCCCGCTCGCCGGGGGCGGACTCATCCGATTGACCGGATTTTGGATGACTATTTCGAAGAAAATCGGATTAGCCCTCCTGCTCCCTCCCACGACCGCTCCTTCGCCCGACGGGCTTACCTCGACTTAATCGGAATCCTGCCCACGCCCGAGGAACTGGAGAGTTTCCTTGCCAATCCGGCGAAGGACAAGAGAAACCGTTTGGTCGAGGATCTGCTTTACAGGGAAGTGGACTACGCCGATCATTGGCTGACTTTCTGGAATGATCTGTTGCGCAACGACTATACCGGGACCGGTTTCATCACCGGTGGTCGCAAGCAGATCACCTCCTGGCTGTACGACTCGTTGCGGACGAACAAGACTTACGACGTAATGACCCGCGAACTGATCGTGGGCCAAGGCAATGCCGCAGGTTTCATCAATGGGATCAAGTGGCGCGGAAACGTAAATGCAAGCCAAACCCGAGACATGCAATTCGCCCAGAACGTCTCTCAGGTTTTTTTGGGAATCAACATGAAATGCGCCAGCTGCCATGATAGTTTCATCGACCGTTGGACCCTGCAGGAAGCGTATGACCTGGCCGCGGTGTTTTCGGAAACCCCTCTGGAACTTGAAAGGTGCGACGTTCCCACGGGAAAGATGGCCACCCCACGTTGGATGTTTCCGGAACTAGGACAAATCGATGCGAATGCCAAACGCAACGAACGGCTAGGTCAATTGGCCGGCTTGCTGACTCATCCGGAAAACGGACGCTTCACCCGGACCATCGTCAATCGGTTGTGGGCTCAACTGATGGGTCGGGGAATCGTTCACCCCGTGGATGCGATGCACACCGAACCCTGGAACGAGAATTTGCTCGACTACCTGGCGGTCCGCTTCGCCGAGGACGGATACGATCTGCGCAAATTCCTTGCCTTGGTCATGAGTTCCGAAGCCTACCGGGCTCAAAGTGAATCGGTCCCCACCCGACCCGGAGAGGATTATCAATTCAGGGGACCCGTTCCCAAGAGAATGTCCGCGGAACAGTTGATGGATACGATCTGGCAGGTCACCCGGACCTATCCGGTCAACGCCGAAGCCAAGGTCGACCGCTCCGAACGACTACCCGAGTCCGAGAGACCCAAGCTTCCCGATCTCGGGAAAGCCGGAAAAATCACCGCCCGTTGGATTTGGGGACCCAACCCGAACGCCCGCAAGGTTCGCTTGCGAAAATCGGTGACCCTGGAAAAGCAACCCGCTTTCGCCAGCCTGATCGCGACTTGCGACAATGCCTTTTCCATGAAGATTAACGGAGCCTTCCTGACCTCCTCCGAAAATTGGCAAAAACCAGTTTACCATGAAATTTCCTCGTTCCTTCAGGCGGGAGAAAACCTCATCGAGGTGGACGCGGAGATGCATGGCGGAGCCTCGGGCTTCGTCGCTCACCTGAAAATCGGCAAAGGGTCCGAGCGAATCATCGAAACCGACGGAAGTTGGGAGGTCCAAAAACAGGGTCAGTGGCAACCGGCCAAAGAAGGGCATACCTATGGTTCAGGTCCCTGGAAACGGATCTTGCATGAGGCCCATCCCACCGCCCCCGGGGTTAGAGAGAATGCGCCCCCCATTCGGGCCTCCCTCGTCAAGAATGATTTCCTGATGCACTCGCTTGGCCGCCCCCACCGTGATCAGGTGGTCACCTCCCGGCCCGCGGAATTGACCACTCTGCAAGCCATCGATCTCGCCAATGGGGAAATCCTTTCCCAGTACCTCAAGCGGGGAGCGGAGAACCTCGCTCCTCGGGCTTCCATCGAGCAGGGTTTCGTCGACTGGCTTTACCAACACTCCCTGAGCCGTCCGCCTTCCTCAGGTGAAAGAACCGTTTTGCAATCCGTGCTCACGGATTCCCCGGAACCGAGCCAAGTCGAGGACCTGCTTTGGCTGGTTTTCATGCAACCCGATTTCCAAATCATTCGCTAAGCGTGAACCTCCGACGTGCCCCCCTTTTCCTCGTTCTGCTGGTTTGTGCTCTAAAGCAGACGGCTGGAAATTCCTCCGAACGATGGTTCAAGGGAAATACCCACACCCATACGCTCTGGTCGGATGGGAACGATTTTCCCGAAACCGCCGCCGATTGGTATAAGAGTAAGGGTTATGATTTCCTGGTGCTTTCCGATCACAACGTTTTGCAGCGCGGAGAGAGATGGAAGGACGTAAGCAAACACGAGCGCGAAAACAAGGTGGTTTCCAAACATCGCGAGAGATGGGGAGAGAGCGGACTGAAGATCAGGACAAGAGACGGCAAAACCCAGGCCCGCCTTAAGACTCTCGAGGAAATCCGCAGGCAATTCGAAGAACCCGGCGCATTCATCATGATCGAAGGCTTCGAACTGACCGCCTCGGCGGGAAGGATCGAAAAGAAGAGGGAATTTCCGGTTCACAGCAATGCCATCAACGTCGACCGGCTCTTTGTCCCGCAAGCGAAAGGCTCGGTCCATGAAATGCTCGAACACCAGGCTCATTTGCTCCACTCGCATACGGTCGGGAAAAGGGAAGAGGTCTTTTGGCACCTCAATCATCCCAACTTCCATTATGCGGTCACCGCAGAGATCATGGCCGCCGCCCCGGACATCGATGGCGTGGAGATTTTCAATGCGAGTACGGGATGCAAAAGCCTCGGAGACGAACATGTCCCAAGCGTCGAACGGATTTGGGACATCGCAAACACCCTCCGAATCAAAAAGCACAAACTTCCTCCCATTTTCGGATGCGCCACCGATGACACGCACAACTACCACACACCCCAGGAGCATTACCATTCGGACAAGGAACTCAAAAACGCACCCGGCCTGGCCTGGGTCATGGTGAGAAGCGACTCCCTGGACAAGGACTCCATTACCTCGGCGATGCGGCAAGGAGACTTCTATTCCTCAACGGGGATTACCCTCACAAGATTGGAATACGACGAAGAAAGAAGAGAACTTTCCCTGGAGGTCGATCCGCGACCCGACCGGAATTACCAAATCCGTTTCATAGGCTCTCCCATCGACGTTTCACTCGATCACACCATACCCAAACCCTTTCGCGACTGGAAGCGAGTCATGCGACCCATGTCCGGAATCTATGCGGACGAGCGATTGGGNGGAGTGCTGAAAACGGTCNATGGAACNAAAGCGTCCTACCGTTTGAATGGNAGCGAACTTTTCGTNCGNGCGGTTGTTTCCTGCGATGCCTCCGAANCTTCCTTTGATCGACGCTGGGCCAATCCCNCGCATGGCATGGACTCAACCGGTTGGCTGGNAGAAGAGCCTCNGNGGGGAAAAGTGATTTCCATTTCTTCAAGNCTCAGGTANAAANGANAAATAGCTNATGAATCCTNCCGAATCCATTCAACGACGCGATTTCATCANGCANCTCGGGCTTGGCNTCNACNGCCGCCCTNGGNNNCANNGGNACNNNACTTTGGGGANANGAAGNNATTATCGCATCCCGANAGCNNNGGCNGANNCCTGNATNCTNATCTGGATGGCTGGAGGTATGGCNGCTCCCGATACCTTCGACCCAAAGAGATACCTGCCTTTTGAAAAGGGACTGGAGGTGGAAAAGATTCTCAGCACCTTTCCTGCAATTGATACGAATGTGGACGGCTTACAAATTACCGAAGGCTTGGAAAACATCGCCCAAGTCATGGACCGGGGTACGCTGATCCGTTCGGCCGTGCAACCGGACTTGGGCTCGATCCTTCATTCCCGGCACCAGTACCACTGGCACACCGGTTACGTTCCTCCCCTGACCGTGGCCGCCCCTCACATCGGTGCATGGATGGCCAAAGCGCTGGGTCCCAAGAACGAGGTCATCCCTCCCTTCATCAACGTCGGGCAACGGCTCGAAGGAGTGGGGGAAAAGGAGGAGCTCAAGGCCTTCACCACCGCCGGCTTCTTCGGGTCGGAGTACGGACCGATGAACCTGCCCTACCCCGAACAGGCGGTGCAATCGGTGCAACCNCCGAAGGGAATGGAACCGGGCCGCTTTTCCAACCGTTACAAGCACTTCAGAAACTTGCTCGATCAAAACCCGAACCGTGAGCGGATGAGCGACTTTCAGCGCGAATCNATGCTCCGTTCCATGGAATCCGCTCACCGCTTGCTTCAGTCCAAGGAGAAGCAAGCCTTTGATCTAACCCTGGAGCCCAAAGAATCCTACGACAAATACGGAAATACCCGGTTTGGCAGAGGATGCCTGCTTGCCCGCCGACTGGCGGAGGAGGGTTCACGCTTTATCGAAGTGACCACCGAGTACGTTCCCTTCCTTCATTGGGATCACCATGAGAACGGACACACGACCTCTGCCCGCATGAAGAAAGAAATTGATCAACCCATAGCCCAGTTGATCCTTGATTTGGAAGAACGCGGACTGCTNGACCGGACCCTCGTGGTCCTGGCCAGTGAATTCAGCCGGGACATGATGATCGAAGGGGTACCCGGATCGAATGCNAGGGATCAGTCCCGGGCAAAAACNGACAAACTGCAGGAAATGAAGCATTACGGCTTGCACCGGCACTTTACCGGAGGGACTAGTGTTATGATGTGGGGAGGCGGTGTGAAGCAAGGATTCGTCTACGGAAAGACCGCGGACGAGCGTCCCCTGATGGCGGTGGAAAACCCGGTTCCCATTGAGGATCTGCATGCCACGATCTTCACCGCGATGGGAATCAATCCGAAAACCGCCTATGAGGTGGAGAAGCGCCCGTTCTATGCGACCAAGGACGGAATCGGAAAAGCGGTCAACGAAATCTTCGCCTAAGAAGATTATCCATGGAAGGATCGGTCACGCTTGCGGTGACAACTCAAAACAGGCATAAGGTAAATCCATGAAATCGATGCTCACTCCTTTCCTTTTGGCCTTGGGATTTTGCCTATCCGGCCCGCTTTCGGGCAAGAAACCCAACATCCTCTGCATCCTCGTCGATGACTTGGGTTACAGCGATCTTTCCTCCTTCGGAGGCAAGGACATCCGAACCCCCGCCATTGACAACTTGATGAACTCGGGCCTGCGCCTGAACCAGTTCTACGCCAACTGTACCGTCTGCACCCCCACCCGGGCTTCGCTGATGACCGGTCGCTATCCCGATCTGGTGGGCGCNCCNGGAGTGATTCGTCAGAACCCGGAAAGCAACTGGGGGTATTTCAACCCCACCGGCCCTACCCTGCCCGAGCTGATGAACCGGGCGGGCTATCACACTGGAATGGTTGGGAAATGGCACCTCGGTTATGAGGAACCCAACCTGCCCAATGATCGCGGATTTACTTTTTTCCATGGTTTCCTCGGCGACATGATGGATGACTACTGGACTCACTTGCGCGGGGGAGTGAACTGGATGCGCCTCAACAAGAAAACGATCACTCCCAAGGGGCACGCCACCGAGATCTTCAGCCGATGGGCCATCGAATACCTGAGAAAGCAGGCCAAGGACAAGACCAAGCCTTTCTTCCTCTACCTCGCCTACAACGCCCCGCACTTCCCCATTCAGCCCCCCGAAGACTGGTTAAGGAAAGTACAAAAAAGGGAACCACAGCTAGACCTGAAGCGGGCCACCAACGTGGCGTTCGTCGAACACATGGACCATGAGATCGGCAAGGTTCTGGATGCGGTCGAGGAACTCGGTATCGCCCGGGATACTCTGATCACCTTTTCCTCGGACAACGGAGGGTCCGTTCCCCATGCCGCCACCAACGAACCCTGGCGAGGCGGAAAGCAGGAGCATTGGGAGGGAGGTATCCGCGTACCCACTTGCGCGGTCTGGCCGGGAACCATTCCCGTCGGACAAAGCGACGAACTGGGCATTACCATGGATCTGCTGCCCACCTTCGCTGAAATCGCCGGGGTTCCCGTGGAAAACGAAATCGAGGGAAAAAGCCTGGTTCCGATCTGGCTTCAGGGAAAAAAGGGAGACCCTGAGCGCACCCTCATTTGGATCCGACGCGAAGGGAACTTCCGCTATCAGGGGCGGGCCTACTACGCGATACGGGAGGGAGACTGGAAACTCCTTCAGAATCATCCCTTCGAGCCGATGCAACTGGTCAACCTAAGCAAGGATCCCGCCGAGCAAAATCCGCTTCCATCCACTCACCCGATGGCTCGCAAGCTAATTGGGAAACTCATGCTTCACCTGCAAGAATCGGGCGACGTGCCCTGGCAAAAGCCGAGCGGAAAGTAAGGCTCACATATTCTTGCTCAACCAATCGGTGGCAAGATCCATGCATTCCTGAAATTTTTCGCGGTAGACCCCATAGTGGCTGATCCCCTTGAGGATGCGGTAATCCATCTTCACTCCACGGAATCGGAGGATTTGGGCCACTTTCCCCCCATTTTCACGGATGTCCATCAATTCTTCCTTTTCCGCATCGATGATCAGGGTGGGTACCTTCAAGCGATCCGCCGCATCAATCGGATTGTATCCGATGTTCTTGCCATGGTTGTGACGCATATGCGAATAAGCGGACATCTTTCCTCCGGGCGCCCCTTCCTTGAATGGAACCGGTTCGGTCTCTCCGCGAGCTTGGCGGATCATTTGCTGATGGGCTTTTCTGATCCAAGACTCGCGATATTTGAAAACTCCCATGCCCGGAACCTGAGCCACAATCGCCCGAACCCTCGGTTCGTGGGCCGCCGTCCAGACCACCAAGCCTCCACCGTAACTGGTTCCGTAGAGTCCGATGCGCCTCGGATCGACCGATTTCTCCCCTTCCAAAAAGGATATGGCGCTACGGATATCCATCACCTGATCGGGAAAATCCATTTGCCAGCGGATGGCCCGAGCCTTGACCTCCACCAATCCCTCCGCATTGGGTTTCGGCATGATTTCAGGCATCATCAGCTTGCTCTCGCTCTTGCCCCAACCCCGGTAATCGAACGCGAGAAAGACAAATCCCCTTTCCACGAACCCTGGAGCAATCCGCGTAGGCAACTTGCCTTTGGTCCCCCCCGTTCCGTTCACGAAGACAACCGCGGGCAGTTTCTGCCCTTCCCTGAGATTCTTAGGTTCGTATAGATCGCCATACATACGAGTACCGTCACTCCAGATGGTCACCTCCCGCTTGACGAAACCGGATTCCTCCGGAGCGGATTCCGACTTCTGGGCATAGGCCGAGAAACTTCCAAGCAGAATGAGTGGGAGGAGGGTTTTGATAAGGACGGATGGATGGAGCGGTGTTTTCATATAAATTGAGGCGTTGGGGATTCATTCCTTACCCGAGCCCATCCGGTCAACTTCGTCAAGCTCAGGAAGGCCAAAGGAATAAAGTACGCCGTAGGGGGTTTTGGGGAAATAGGCTTCCTTGGGGCTGTTGGTGAAATGAGTGTTTCCGGTGCCCTGATAAATCCGACCGCGCGAAACCGAGGGACCCGCCAGCACCGGACCCAAATAAATTTCCTTGAGGGAAGACCCGGTGCTCAAATCGACCGCAACCAATTTGTTGCTTGAAAAGGTGGTAAAGTAACCGACCCCATTGGCCAGAGCGATGCCCGAGGCCACCGGGTCTCCGGTGTTTCTGAAAAGAGGATTTTCCCGGGTTCCCCCGACCCATGGAACCAAGGGGCGCTCGTGCCTCCAGTTCTCGGTTTTCAAATCGAGACTCACCGAAGTCACCCGTCCCCCGCTGGGAGGCTCCAATCGACGGACCGGATGCCTGACCTTGAAGATGCAATCCACCCCATTGGCGAAGAAGGATTTTCCATCGGTGGCGCAACCCGTCTGCAAGCCGCCGATGGTACTGGGCAGCGCGAGGGTTCGTGGATCTAACTTGGGATTGTCCATCGGCGGACCGGTGTAGATCGGGGTATGGTTGAGAATTTCTCCGTCACTTGCCCGAAGGAGATAAAAGCCCCCGTTCTTACACCCCGCTCCGACCGCCGTGACTTTTCTTCCATCAAACTCGACCGTGACCACCTTGGGCGTGTCACCGATGGATTGGTCCTTGTATCCGGTCTTTGGATCGTATCCCGACATGGTGTGGTTCCACACGTCATTGGGATTGATTTGGGTAACCCACTTTTCCATCCCCGTATAAGCGTCCAAGGCGATGATCGCAGCGGAGTGCTCGGTGTAGTTCCGGGGGTCTTCGGGGGTCGGTTGACGGGGAGAGTTGTGGATATCGGTCCCGAAAAACAAAAGCCCACTTCCCTGATCGTAGGAAGGGGTGCTCCAAACCGAACTGGTCGATGGACCGTACTTGAAGGTATGAGTGCCCACCCATGATTTCATCACGATCGGAGGATCGAACCTTCGGGGAGGCGGTCCGACGTCGTACTTCCAGAAAATCTCTCCATTCCTTGGATTCAGGGCCATCACGAATCCTCGCCCGTAACAGCAATCGTACTTGGGATCCTTGGGTTGGGCATGCTCCAGCGCTCCTCCCGAGAAAATCACCTGGTCCCGGCAGAGAATGGGAGAAGCCATGATGACGTTGGCATGGTGCTTTCCCGGAAAACCCTCGGCCCGTGAATCGATCCGCCATCTTTCCTTCCCCGTCTTTCGGTCAAGGCAGTAGGCGGTTCCCCGAACGCTTCCGAAAAAAACCGCATCCTCCGTCACCAGAGCCGAACTGTAAACTCCGCCTCGCGGAATCAATCCCTGGCTCTCCATTTCCTGAAATCTTATTTTTTCGTCCTCCGATCCGAGTTGAAATTTCCAAGCCAATTCTCCATTCGGCCTGAGCTTGTAAAAGGCCGGGAAAGTGGCGGTGCCGAAGTATACGTATCCATCCACCACCGAGGGCGTTGCGCAGATCATCCCGATTCTTTTCTTGGAATCCTTGCCCGGGTACCGCCATTTCAAGGAAAGGCGGGAGACGTTTCGTGTTGTCAGAACCCGTTCGGCGGCATTGTGCCTCCATCCCTCCACCGACTGGTTGTAGGTCGGCCAATCCTGGCCGGAAGATGGGTTCGGCGGCATCAAAAGAAGCGCCGGGAAAAGGCGTTTCAAAAGTCCGGGTTTGAAGGGAACGGCCGTCATGGGTCTCAAGGTATCCTAAGATTCAGAAGGATGGAATCTCCGCTTTTGCCCGGGCATGCTCAATCCTAAAAAAGCCTTTGGCTCTTTTTTCCTTCAGTCCATTTGCCTGAGCAACCATCCAAACGGCCCCGATTCGAGTCCTTTGGTTTTTCACTTCTCCGGGCTTGATCCGCCCATAGGGTTTCGGATTTCCTTGAGGATCAATCCAAAAAAGCTCGACCATGCGTTTGCTACGATTCGCAAATCGAACCGCAAAAGACTTTCCCTGAGGGCTCGAAGAAGGGGGATTCTCGTGAGGGTCCAAAGCTTCCCACGTCAGGTTGGTGAGTTCGCTAAGATTGGGTTCGAAGAGTTTGGCGAACTTCGAAGGAGCTTTTTCCCGAAGGCGCTGCAGTTGACTTTCGCTTCCGTCATCCATCGCCAGGTTATTCCATTCGTAAGGATCCTTTTTCAGATCATACAATTCCTCCTCTCCGTTCGAATACCGTATATATCGCCAGCTTTCATCACTCAGTCCAAAACTTCCCGGATCATGCAAATGAGTAACCGATGGATGAGGCCAATCCGAATCTCCCGCGCCCAATAGAGGCACGAGGCTGGGACCGTCGTGCAAGGGAGACGGTTCCAGTTCGCACAACTCGAACAAGGTGGGTGCGAGACTGAGAAGGTTGACCGGTTTGGAACAGACTGAAGGTATGGTTCCGGCCGGTAAACCGGGGGTACCCTTCGGTACCCGGACAACCAGAGGCACGCGGGTACAGACCCGCCATAAGGTGAACTTTTGCCAATGTTCCTTTTCCCCCAAATGCCAACCATGATCGGACCAAAGAACCACGATCGTGTTCTCCGCATGGGGGCCTTCTTCAAGCGCATCCAAAATCCGGCCCAGCATGGCATCGGCAAAATGAATCGAGGCCAGATAGCCCTGGATAGCGGGCTTCCATTGCTTATGCGCCTGAATGTGCTCAAAATAGCGATTGCGGGCCAGGGCCTTTCCCCGAGGGGTTAAATCATTGAGATCATCCGGGCGGTAACCCGGCGGTAATTGAATCTCATCCAAGGGAAAGGCCTCGAAATATTTCCGAGGAACGAACCATGGCTCGTGCGGGCGATAAATGCCGCACGCCAGAAAAAACGGTTGCTCTCTCTTTTCCGAAAGGCGTTCGCCCACCCATTCGGCAACCGCATAATCTCCTCCATATTCCTCATCGGTGCCATCGATCGGCCCCCAGTCGGTTTCGTAGTATTGCCAGGGACCGCCCCTCGGCAAACTGACCGGACGCTTGGGCGGTCCAAGGGTCTTCGGAAAAGGGTTTTCCGTTTCCTTGGGAGGGAAGTACTCGTCCCAGGAGGGAGCGTCGATGAAATAGTGGAGCATCTTGCCCGAACCACCCGACCAGTACCCTGCCTTGGAAAAGCTCTTGGGCAACAACTCGGCTCGAGGAAGAGCGTCTCTCATCCTTTGCTCGTTCCTGTAAAGTCCCGAAACGTGGGGCGAGATTCCCGTGAACACCGCGGTGCGCGAAGGGTTGCATGCGGGAGCCGGACAATGAGCGTTATCGAAAAGTACGCCGGAGGCCGCCAACCTGTCCAGGTTTGGAGTCCTGGTCTGTGGGTGACCGTCGAGGCAACCGACCCAGTCGTTCAAATCGTCGATTGCAATGAAGAGAACGTTGGGTTTTGATCCGCCAAAGACCGGGATGCAAATGAAGCATAGGCAAAAAAAGGCCAAGATTGAGTTTGGGGAAACTGAGTGGAGGAAGCCCAGGAGAGATGGAGTTATTTTCAAAGTCATGAATAAGCCGGAATGAAAAGGAAACCGTACGTTTTTCCCTTCGTCATGAGGTGAGGTCAAGCCATTCATTTTGGCTGGATCAAATGAATGACCAAGGAAACCGGATGATATTTTTATCTCATTTGTAATACTTGCTAAAGTTCGATGAGTTTCAGTCGATTTTGTAACACGGATTCCCTGTAAATCCATACTCATGAGTATACAAAAAGACAATCGATTTGGAAGCATGTTCTAATTGGAGACATTGAGCGTATGAACATGCATTCGTTTGTGGATGCCAGGCAAAGCGTCGGCTATCTGGAAAGCACGGGGGCTAATTTGTCCCAAAGCTTGAAGCGGCTTTCAACGGGTATAAAGATTGAGGGTGCAGGCGATGCAGGAAGACTCGCCGTTTCCGCCAAATTGGACTCTGCCATTGGCCGTTCTCTCGCCTTGGGCGCAAACGTCCAAAATGGGCTCTCGTTTCTGGAAGCACAAGACGCAGCACAGAATCGACTAGGGGAGATCATAACCCGGATGGCGGAACTTCGCCAACGCTTCGACGACACAATCCGGAATTCCCAAGACGGGACGGTCTACAACCGGGAGTTCAAGGAACTTAAGGAAGAGGTCAAATCCATAGCAAACAAGAAATTCAACGGCATAAGCCTGTTTTCCAATGAGAACGACGACAAGAGCCAGCTGATCGTAAACACCTCGGAAGATGGAAAAAACAGTTCCAGCTCAATCACTCGAAACCTATTCTTCAAGTCGATTCTGGAAACCAAGTCCAGCGGAGGGCCCATCGGTGCAACCAAAGTCACGCAAGGGGCATTCGGTTCGTTCAGCAGTACGATAACCCCAACGGGCGGCACCACCCCGGACCAAACCGTAAACGGCGCCGGCGGCAGCACCTCGGCGCTGCTGTTGAAGGGACTTCAAGGCACCACGACTGTCCAAACGGTAAACGGCGCCGAGGGGGGAACCACGCCCGACCAAACCGTAAACGCCTTGCAAGGAGCAACTCCCGTCAAAAACGACCTGAAGGCGACTCAGGGTACTGTGAACGGGCTTACGATTTCGGCGAAGCTAAACGGAACTCCTCCCGCCCCCTTGATCTTGAACGCGACGATCGGCAATGCTCCACAAGCATTGTGGCAAGGGAGTTTCAATAACGTAAGCAGTGGATTTCATCG
>NZLE01000074.1 GCA_002692605.1 Opitutia bacterium | reverse complement strand
GAATTCTTGAGTCTAGGATGCTGATTGATAAGAAATTTGATCATTATTCATTAATGAAAATTGAACGATATAAAAAAATTAGGAGTAATGAGGTTTATGATATAGTAGGCGCAATTAAAAATAATTCGGAGATAAAGAACCGGCATCCATTAATTATTGATAGTATTAGTAGAATAAGAAAAATAGAAAAGCGGAAAAACAGAAAAGATCAAATCGTTGAAATAATAGAATCTTCAAATTCTTCAGAGCAATGCAGGGCTTTTATTTTAGCTCTTTTACTTGGAGACAAGGAAGGGTTATCGCAAAAGCAATTAGATATTTTTAGGGGTTCCGGAACGATGCATCTCTTTGCCGTAAGTGGATTACACATTGGCTGTGTGTATTCTACCATTTATATATTATTTGGACTATTGATAAAAAATAAGAAAATTCAGGTAAGTATGCCCTTGTTCATACTTTGGTTATACATTGATATTATAGGATACAGTGTTTCATCAGTAGGGTCATTTCTGATGATATCTCTGTGGTGTATTACAAAGGTATGCGACAAAAGAACAGAAAATTTGAATATTTTTATTTTGGTATGCGTTTTGTCTATGACCGTGGATTCAAAACTTATACATTCATTGGGTTTTCAACTTTCATTTACGGTCGTTTTAACAATACTTTGGTTGTTCTCTCAAAGAGAGTATAACGGGGTAAAGTCAAAAATTAAGTTATATACAGAAAACCTAGTTCTCGTTGGTTATGAATCGTATTGGGGAAGTTTTTTATTGATTCTAGATAATTTTAATATAATAACACCGTATTCACTGTTGGTTAATATAATACTAGTTCCGTTCATCGGAATTTTATTTTTCACATTAGTATTATATATAGTTTTCCTTTTTTTTATTGGTAATAATTATTTATGTAACATTATTAACTTTATTTATAGATCAATTCATGGTTACTTAGATTTTTCATCCAATCAACATTACTCTGTGATTAAATTTGATATTGAGATAAATGATTGTGCACACTTTTTATTCTTCTTTGCTATATTATTTTTTTATCATAAATCTAAAACCCTATTATTCAGGCTTTTATTTCTACCGTTATTTTGCTGTCTTATGCTTTTTATTTCTATTTTGATCAATTTTATGAATTAGAACTATTAGTATCTTATTAATCGAGTAAGTTAACTATCTTTCTTCTTAGTTGCAATTTGTCTATTTTTTCGTCTTTTTGATAAATTACCGTATTTTGTTTCATTAGNANGCAGAAAGGGGTTAATGCTTTTATGCTNTGCGATAGAAGGGTTGATAGTGGTGAGAAATCCTTTCCCTCTATTANGTAATTAATTGCACTCATTTGAGAGTTTTCCAGTTCCCTTTTTATGAGATCGCAGTTTTCTTTTTGATCAATGCAGATTGTGATTACCGCCAATCCTCGCTTTCTGTATATTTTATGTATGTTGGAGATGGATAGAAGGTTATCCCTGTTATCAGCATCATCTTTTGTCCAAATATAGATCAACTTTAACTTTCCTATTNCAATATTTTTAATAAAATCAACGTTTCTCTTTTCGAGAATTGAAAGTTTTATTGTCTCTTTGGAATATCTTTTTANTTTTGCCTCCGTCTCCCCTATGTCATTTACGCTCTTTATTGCAGANCCATATGTNGGTGTTTGTATCAAATTTTTGTTTGNATTATCATTTGTTAGGGCTTTGTAAAAATCCATATCGTTGGTTCTTTGTTTTCCATCGTGCCGACCAATTCGTCCTCTATAGACCATTTTTCTGTCGCTGTTAAAAACAAAGGCCATGGGAGTAACATTGACGTTAAGTCCGTTCGTCAGTTTTTGTTTTTTCCCATCATATAGAAAGTGAAAATTATAATTTTTAAAGCGAGANCGTAGTTTCATCTCTTCAAAACTATCGCCGACTTCAGAGTAACTTTGTTCGTCTGGAGCAATGGNCGTTTCGAGGTTCGGAGACACTGCAAAAAAGTCATTTTCCGTGTTTTGNACCTTTTGCTTAATCTCAATNAGATGGTCTTGNAATTTCTGTGATATTCGGCAGTGATTNGATAAGAATACGATACCTAAATTACCATTTTTATTAAAATCCTTATTCTCATAAAAATTATCGTCTATTCCTTGTAGCTTAAAGGTGGGCAATGTTGGTTGACCCANCGTTGTGNCATACAGAAAGATATGCGGCAGCAATGGTATGGTTTTCTTTATCACCAACAACATCCTTACCATACCCCGGCGCTAAGTTGATTGGTGTTTCGTCTTTCTTACAGTGANCCTGTGGCTGACGTTATNTCCTTTGGATTCCTGTTCGCANGAACAATCCGTTGAATCAATCTGTACGTATTGGCATAACCACGCATAGGATTGANACCTTGGATTCATCCGTCTCGGAAACNCTAAACACTCCCGGACTCATATCNTCTCTAAATTCCAATTTGAGTTTATCTTGAGATATGTAACGAAGAGGGTCCAATATGAATCGTGGGTTAAATGAAACGGTTGTCTGTTCGCCTTCATACGATATATTCATAGATTCNCAGGCATCTCCCAGGGTGCTCTGNCCAGTGATCTCCATTTCTTTCGGTTTGATTCTTAGCGTTATTTTCTCATCGGAAACAAGAGCTGCCCGATGAACGCATTCTTGCATTAGCTCTCGCTCCACCTCCGCAACGTTAAAGTCGTCCTTGGGTATTACCTGCTTATAGTTCGGGTATTTTCCCTCCACTACCTTTGACACCAGATAAATGCTTTCCGTAAACCCATGGCTGTTGTCCTGTTCTTCACCCACNTNCANTTGGAAGGCAACTTGTCTATCCGTAAAAGCCAAACTAACCGAATCTCCAATATCTGGCAATTTCTCTATTTCTGAAACCGTTAGTGATGGTAGAATAAATTCTCCCTGTTCCTGTTCGGTTGCGCTTATTGCCTTTTGGGTTACCGCAAGCCTTCTACCATCTGTTGCTACCAGCGACATTCTTTCTTTTTCAAACTGAAAGAACACACCTTTCAACATATATCTTTCCTCATTTACGGATTGAGCGTATGAAACGCTTTTGAGCATAGAGATCACCTCATCTCTCTTGATGGTAAAGGTTTTACGTTCTTCCAGCTCGGGTAACGGGGGAAACTCTTTGCTATCCATGCCAATAACGTTAAAAACCGAACCTCGCGTNCTTATNGTTGCCTTCGGNGTATCTGCAGTTTCAACATTTACCTCCATATCGGCCAGTTCTCTAACGATTCGTCCCAANTCCTTGACTGGTAGGGTTACCGATCCGCCTTCTTCAACATTCGCCTTAATGGAACATTTGGCCCCTAAGTCCAANTTGGTTGTGGTTAGATGAATTTTTGAACCGCTCGCCTCAATCAAGACATTTTGCAGAATGGGCATTGTTTTTCTGGCNCCNACAACACTTGTAACAAACTGTAAGCCAGAGCTGAAATGGTCTCGATTAATTTTGAATTTCATTTTGAAAATCTTTCTGAATGAATTTGAATCTTTTCACAACTTATAAATATTAGATGAGTATATACATTAAAGAAAACTTAATCTTATTATATTTGTTAAGAAGTCCAAGACCTATGCAAGTCGTTTAATAANAGCACTTNGNGATATTTGTTNTTGTGAGGAATCATAGTGAGAGAAGAGAAANANAAAGAAAATTGTGAGAAACAAAGCCCAAACCCCAAAGTGTTAACGTAAATTATGTTTATATCTGTACTACTTTTTGGTGAGCGAATCCAAATAATCCCAAAACCCTTGATGTTCTTCAAGGGAAGCCTGTTTCGAGGCAGGCATTTTACACCTAAACAGAAAATCATTAAGGGAGTTTTTAGGAAGCATAAAGTGGCAGTGAAGAGAAATATCGATCTTTTCGAAATAAACCCTCAAATCGTCTATCCTCAGCCTGTAAAACAATTTACCCTTTCTTTGGAATCTACCTATATCGTCTGCGGAGCCGGAAAGGATGCTGTTCGACAAAGAGCTTAAGCGTTCGATCAAATCAAGTTGTTCGACTTGGGGGAGGGAGCTCAGTACTCCGAGGCTTTGTTCTGAAAATGTTACTTGAAACATAAGGTATGTTATAGGATAAGAAGAACAAACAAACCTTAACCTGTTTAAACTTAGTCAACAACAACAAACGAAACCCGCGCATACGAACAGAAGCGTGGTATATTTCAATCTGATGCCTATATCTCATGGAGCCAAATGCCACAAACCCAAAAGAGAGAAACGATGCGAGAAAAGTTCTGGAAGTTGAAGCTAATTCAATACTAAGAGCATCAAACAGACTTGGAAAAAACTTTTCTGAAGCGGTCGATCTTCTTTTCAAGGATAAGGGTAAGATTATCGTTACGGGTATTGGCAAATCTGGTCATTTAGGGAAAAAACTAGCTGCCACCTTTTGTAGTACCGGCTCTCCGGCCGCCTTTCTTCATCCATCCGAAGCGGTACACGGAGATTTGGGAATTCATCAAAAAGGTGATCCGGTCATCTTTTTATCAAATAGCGGAGCAACGCCCGAACTCTTGGCGCTTGAACCCGTTTTCCGTCAAAGAACAGCTCGCATATTGGGAATATTGGGTAAGGAGGAGTCACCGTTACGAGAAAAGGTTGACGTGTTCTTAGATGCTTCTGTTTCTCATGAGGCAGACCCCCTGAATATTGTCCCAACCGCAAGCTTTACCGTAGCCGCTTCTTTGGGTGACGCGCTTTCATCGGCTTTAATGAGAAGAAGAAACTTTTCCGAAAAAGATTATGCAATGACTCATCCCGCGGGACAGTTGGGCAGAAACCTTATCCTTAGTGTCGCCAACGTCATGCACAAACCGGAAAAAGTCGCCTTTGTCGAACCATCAACCCCCCTGAAAGACATTGTCATACAAATGACGGAAAATCCCCTGGGGGCTTCTTGTGTGATCAAGAACTCCAAATTGGTTGGCATAATTACGGATGGAGACCTGAGACGCTCTCTGAAGGAGGTTGACGACCTAAATGACCTAATTGCCGAAGAAATAATGTGCAAATCTCCACAAACGGTTCAACCTAACACATCCTTGGGAGAAGCCTTGGAAATTATGGAGGGAGGAAAATCTCCGATATCCGTAGTACCGGTAATTGATGATAAAGAAAAAAGGATTATGGGGCTAATTAGGCTACATGACATTTTTACCACGCAAAGCAATTAAGAAACTTGTACAAAGAAACAAGTAGTCTAGTATCTTGTTCAAACGGGAATACATGGACTCTAAAAAAGCATTGATGGCAGTTGTCACAGTATTGGGCGTGATTGCTTCCGCCTATCTTTTCTTGCAAGGAAAGATAGCTTTCGAAGAGTACTCTCACTGGAAATCAAGGGAAGCTGTTTTGGAAAAAGAAATCGAGCAATTGAGAAAAGAGGCGAAACACCATAGAGAATTTCTCGATCGCCTGAGGCGAGACCCCGATTATCAAGATGCGGTTGCCCGCAAAGAGTTGGGGTACGGGAAACCCAAGGAAAGACTGTATCGCTTTCCCAAAACGAATGTAAGCAGCGAATTAAACCCAGAAATTGGCGATAAACCATAAACAGCCCCAGCGGTCTGTTACTAACATTACTTAATGATTTAAATGGAACCCAACGAAACAAATGCTCTTGAAGAGGCAGTCCAAAAAGGTGATTTGCTGGAAAGCGCCCTTAAAAACATCATCGGGTTCGCCGAATACGAAGGAATGCCGGAATGGGTTGGCGCGTCTCTTTCGGAGCTAATAGAGCAGTCAAAATGGGATGAGCTAAACGATAGGTTCTACAAAAACCTTTCTTTTGGCACAGGGGGTATGAGGGGCCGGACAATTGGTCGAGTTGTCACCGAAGCGGAAAGGGGGGGTAACGCTATCAAGCAAACCCCAAAATACGCAGCCGTTGGAAGTAATACGCTCAACGAAATAACCCTGATAAGGGCAACCAAAGCACTATTTGTCTACCTGAAGCAATGGATGGCCGAGCAGGGGATCATGGAACAACCACGCTTGGTGGTTGCTCATGACGTTCGGCATTTTTCCCAAAAGTTTTCGGAATTGGTAGCCTGCGCTTGGGTGGAAATGGGAGGTTATGCAATGACCTTTGACGGTCCAAGGTCCACCCCCCAGTTAAGTTTTACGGTTCGGAACCGCTACGCTCATGCAGGGGTGGTAATAACAGCGAGCCACAACCCGTATCACGATAATGGATTCAAGGCATATTTTGATGACGGAGGGCAACTTGTTCCTCCTCATGCGGGAAAAGTGGTTGAAAAATACAATGAGATTTCAATCGGCGAACTTTTGCCTATGCTCAGTAATGAGAAACCTCCTAAGAACTGGACAATACTGCAAGCTGGTGATGATCTTGCCTATCGCGCTGCTTTGGAGGATTCGGTTTTGGATCCTGAGATGTTAAAAAAGCATGCCCCCAAACTGGTCTTTACTCCTATTCACGGTACCGGGGCAATTTCAGCAATACCGGCACTCTGGGACCANGGGGTCGATGTGGCGGTGGTTGATGAACAAAATAAGCATGACNCTAATTTTTCGACAGNANAGTCACCNAATCCGGAAAACCCCGAAGCCCTTAANGCGGGAATTTCCGTTGCACGTAAAACCAAATCGTCTCTAGTTTTGGGTAGTGACCCGGATTGTGACCGAATTGGAGTAGCGGTGAAAACGGTTAAGGGAGATTTTGTGTGTCTAACCGGAAACCAAGTCGCAAGCATGCTTGGAGAATATCGTCTCTCCGCATTTAAAAGGAAACAATTGCTCAAGGAGGGAAACGCTTCTAATTTTGCGATTCTAAAAACCTTCGTAACAACGCCTTTGTTGGATAAGATCGCCTCCCATTACGGAGCGCGGTGCATTAACACCCCTACCGGCTTCAAGTGGATGGCCCAAAAAATGGCAAAATATGAAGATACCGCCTCTATCGAGATAAAGGAAAACGAGGGGTTGTCTCTAGACTTCGATGGCACTGATCTCTTTGCCCGGATCGAAATATTATCCCGCTACTCAACTCAAGTTGCTTTGGCTGCCGAAGAAAGTTATGGTTATTTGCCTCTGGATCTGGTGAGAGACAAGGATGGGAATGCATCCGCTCTTGCAATTGCCGAACTATTTGCCTTCCTTGCCTCCACGGATACCAATGCCTTTGAGTATCTAGACAGTCTTTACAGGAAATACGGATATCATCGGGAATACACTGAAAACATATATTTTGAGGGTGCAGAGGGAAATGCCACAATCTCGAAACTTGCGTCCTCATACCGTGAAAATCCGCTCACAGAGGTTGCCGGCGTAAAAATTCTCCAAATGAAAGACTTTTTAAGTCCTGGATTTATTGATGAAGATGAGGACCCCCTCCCCCAGGAAAATTTCATTAAGTTGCACTTGGAAAATGGCTTTTCCATAGCCATTCGGCCAAGTGGAACCGAACCCAAAATTAAATATTATTTATTTGGGTGCGGAGAACCGATGGTTGGCGACTTGGAGTCATCCAAGAAAAGAGTTGATGACGAAGTTGAAAGGATAGCGTCTTGGCTTGCGGAAGATGCCCATAAGCGAGTTGATAAGGGCTAGAAACTCACACCAAAAGGCTGGCGGGGTTTTCCAAATTTTCAGCCAAAATCTTTAGAAAGCCGGCAGCAACCGCACCATCAATCAATCTGTGGTCACAACTTAGTCCCAGCATAAGCGTTTCTCCGGCAACGATTGCACCAGTTTGGTCCACAACGGGTTTCGGTATACTTGCCCCAACGGATAATATGGCGGCGTTGGGCGGATTAATGATACCGCTAAAGAAATCTATGCCAAACATTCCCAAATTTGTAACCGTAAAGGTGGATCCGGTCATTTCATCAGGCATAAGCTTTTTAGATCGAGCTTTTGCAATAAGAGTTTTGGCCTCAATGGATAGGGACTCCAGATTCAAGGTGTCGGCATTTTTAATAACCGGAGTTACCAACCCGTCATCAACGGCTACCCCAAACGATAGGTTAACGCTCCCATGAAATTTGATTTCATTCTCATTCCAACTCGTATTTATGCCCGGAAACCACTTGATTGCATCAGCGCAGGCAAAGAGTATCAGATCGTTTATACTTATCTTGGAAGGCTCATCGTTGTGTTCCGCCAGCCTTTGGTTGATACTAAAGCGCGCTGACTTTAGGGGTAGTGCGTTGATTTCCTTTTGAAGATAAAAGTGGGGTATGGAACTCTTCGATTCCGTCAGCCTTTGCGCAATGACAGATCTCATTTTTGATAGAGGAACGCTTTTCTCTTCAATCCTCCCAGGTTTACCTGAAAAGGCGGATGAGCGAGCAACGTCCTCCTGTGAGATCGATGAACTTTGGCTTTCGTCATAATCCACCAAATCCCTTTTGACGATCCTCCCGCTTGGACCCGTTCCCGTTACCTTCGAGAGATCAATGTTTTTTTCGGAGGCTATTTTTTTTGCCAACGGTGAGGCTATAATTCGCTCTCCATCACTTTTGGTTGTTGTAGGCGAAGGGCTTGGTGAAGCGCTTATGCCCGCATCATCCTGCGATGATGCCGGGGTGGTTTCCGGTGTGGGTTCATCTTGCGAATCCTCGCCACCCTCTTGCGAATTTTCGGATGGTTGATCAGGGGGGGGAGCTGAAACTTCTGGAATTTCCTCACCTTCTTCACCAATAACAGCAAGCGGACTACCAATGGGTGCCTCATTACCCTCCGAGACAAAAATCTTCAACAGAACCCCATCGTCAAAATTTTCCAACTCCATGGTGGCTTTGTCTGTCTCGATTTCAGCGAGAGTATCACCATTTGCCACGGCATCCCCCACAACCTTGTGCCACTTGACCAATGTCCCGACGGACATCGTGTCACTCAATTTGGGCATTTCTATGATTGTTGCCATTACCGTTTCCTCAAATGAGTTCCAAGGCTTTTTCTAAAACACGATTGTGTTCGGGAATTTGTATGCTCTCCAATGGCTTACTGTAGGCCTGGGGAACATCAATGGCTGAAACTCTCTTTATGGGAGCATCCAAATAATCAAAAGCCTGATCTTGTATCATAAAGGAAATTTGCGCGCCAACTCCGCAAAAAGGCTTATTTTCCTCTACCAGCAGAACTCGGTTAGTTTTTCGGACCGTGGATAGAATGGCCTCGGTGTCAAGAGGTCGAATGGAACGAAGATCAAGAACTTCGACAGAAACCCCATGTTTTTCCTCCAAACTTTGCGCAACCTCCAAAGAAGTGTGAACGGCTTTACCGTGAGCAATAATGGACAGATCCGACCCCTCTTTGAGAAGGTTGGCCTTACCAAGAGGAACCAGAAAGTCCTTATCGTCAGGAACTTCACCCTTCAGGTTGTATAGGATGGTATTTTCCATCACACAGACCGGATCGTTGTCTCGAATGGCAGCTTTCAGCATACCCTTCGCATCAGCTGGGGTGGAGGGGCAGATTACCTTGATCCCGGGGGTGTTGGCGGCAAAATTTTCGGGGGTATGTGAGTGGGTGGCCCCCACGTTTGTGCCACCATTTGCGGGTCCGCGAAAAACAATGGGCACGTTAATCAAACCTCCCGACATATAACGCACGTTTGCCGCATTGTTGAATATTTGGTCAAAGGCGACGTAACAAAAACTCCAGAACATAAATTCCACAACGGGACGCATGCCTAGCATGGCGGCACCGACGGCAAGTCCGGAAAAAGCCGCCTCGCTGATTGGAGTATCGATGATCTTTTCGGAACCGAACTTTTCCAACAGACCTTCGGAAACTTTATATGACCCCTTGAATTGAGCCACTTCTTCTCCCAGAAGAACAACGTTATCATCGCGTTCGATTTCTTCGGCAAGGGCTTGATTGAGGGCTTCTCTGTATGTGATTTCAGGCATTTCTTAAATCGACGAAATTTAATTACACGGTTTCGAAGAACATAGTTCCCCCGGATGTCCTTTGCGATGGATTGTCGGTTTCCCAATAAACATCGTCCATAAGTTCCGAAACTTCGGGGTAGGGACTGGCGTTGGCAAAATCCGCGGAGGCATCGGCTTCTTCTTTGGCTTTGTTGTCTATGCCCTTAGCCTTTTCTTCGCTAAGAACTCCTTCATCCAAAAGTTTTTTCCTAAAAAGAGTAATCGGATCCTTGCTCTTTTTGTATTCCTCGATCTCTTCTTTGCTTCGATAAGTTTGATCGGGATCCGCAACGGAGTGACCACGATACCTGTAGGTAATGATTTCGAGTACGGAGGGCTTGGAATTTTCATGGGCTTTTCTGATGGCGTCACCCATGGTTTGACGGACTTCGTAAAGATCATGTCCGTAGGAGACGGACCAATCCACGTCGAAGGGTTCACCCCGACGGGCTAGAGGTTCGCCGGCGGAATGTCTGGCTTCGGCGGTACCCATGGAATATCCATTGTTTTCGATTACGTAGATAACGGGCAAATTCCACAAAGATGCCAAATTCAAAGATTCATAAAAGGGACCCTGGTTGGTTGCCCCATCACCCATAAAACACAGGCATGATCCTTGGAGACCCTTGTACTTAAGGGCGTAGGCAATACCAAGGCCCAAAGGAGTTTGTCCTCCAACGATGCCATGCCCGCCCCAATAATTTTTATCGGGAGCGAAGAAATGCATGGAACCACCCTTTCCTTTGGAGCAACCGGTCTTTTTACCGAAAAGTTCGGCCATGCATTCATCCATATCCATGCCAACCGCAAGGGCGTGTCCATGATCTCGATAGGCGGTAATTACGTGATCGTGCTCGGCCATGACCGATACAGCGCCAACGGCAACGGCTTCCTGACCGATGTAAAGATGCAAAAAACCACCAATGTGACCCTGTTGATAAGCCCTCAGTGATCTCTCTTCGAATCTCCTAATTCGAACCATCTGATTGAAAAGCTCAATTTTATCTTCAGGGCTCAGTGTAGCGTTCATGGAAGAAGCGGAAAAATCTCTATTGCCATCGATAAGCTCTTCCGTTTCGAGTTTATCTTCCGCCACATCAGGCTTNTCTTCCGCTAGGGGCGGAATTGGGTCTTTGGGAGGAGTATCCTTACCNNCCTCTAGTATAGTGTCGTGATGTAAACCTTCCATATCAATAAAAACGAACGACTATTATCCTTTTATGAAGGCGAAGCTTCAATCTTTATTTTAGGTTCTATTCCAGAACAATCCGCTCGCAAGCCCCAAAAACCAAGTTTTCTCTTGTCATANAGTGGCCAAACCAATTGATGATCCGTTGGAGGAATTGNAAGAGAATCTATTTCGTTGCGAGTAAAAAACGAAAAAGATCCCTCCGAAAAAGACTTTGGCGTGCTTTCAATGGGCNTTTTACATTCAAATAGAAACATCAGCCAGTGACCGGAATTTTGGTAATCTTTTTCGGAGACGTAGCCAAAGACGTTCAGATCTTCGTCATCCAGAACCAAACCGGTTTCTTCCAAGGCTTCTCTCTTTGCGCATTCGAAAGGGGATTCACCCAAAGAAAGATCAAACTTGCCGCCCGGAGGACTCCATAAACCTCTATTTGGTGATTTGTTGCGCTTTAACAAAAGNATTTTGCCGTCCAAGCGTTTTATGAATAATAGACAAGATAACTTTAGAGACATTGAATTTAAGCTTGTTTTCATCTTCTAAGTAAAGGAAGGATAGAAGTTCACAAAACCCAAACTCGCCAATACCCATGAAAAAAACTANCTATCACTTACTTCTATGCATTGCCATCCTTTTTGCATTCACTTCTACGAAGGCCGAAGAAGATCAAATTGTTAAGATGGCGAATAAGGTTACCGTAGTTAAGGATTCCGATATGTGGTTACGAGTAACCGTCCCCTTCAACGTGCTGACCCACCCCAAACTTTTGGGAGGCTCTGGTGACCGTCCCACTTCCGTTGCCAGTGCCTATAATCCAGAATATTTGGATAATCTNAAAGTAAAGGTTTACCTTTGCTTTAGCAATGAGTTCAAAAAGAAATTACTGCGTTCGCAAAATCTNACGGATGCCCAATTTTATCAGTATTACAGTGCCGAAGTTGAATTTGCTACCGTAGAGATAGACAGAGCGACCAAAAACGCATACTTTTTGCTCCCCACTTTGGTTGCCGAAAGAGACGGTTTCCTGACAGGGTANGTGAATATGATCGGATATGCCGTGGAAATTTCATCGGAAGGCAACTCATTCGAAATGAGTAACTCCATATTTTTCGAAAAATACAGNGACGAGGCGATCCTTGAAAAGTTCAAAGAGCAGGCAAAATCCAATAGCGAGAAAAACAGGGGTATTCTGGTGCCAGCTCATACGGTTAGCATGAACTACTTAGATGCCACGGGCCCCATCAAAATGNGCGATAACTAGGTTTTGTCACCATCAACCTTCCACCGAGGCACTTCTCTCAATCAACTAAAGTTAATTCGTGGCTAAACGAAAAGAAATAATTATAAATTGCGGAAACTCTCACGTATCNGGGGGTATTTTCAATACGGATGGCGAAACCACGATTCTCGAACATGCCGACATGGAAACCCTGAGTCACGATTTATCGAATGATACCCAGTGGTTGAATTCGGTTGTCGAAGGCATTGAGAGACTTAGNGAAAAGATGAAGCTNAAGGGAGATGCNAGAATCATTTTTCCGGGCAGCCTTTTGCTTACGAAAACTATTCGGGTGCCAAAGGTAGAGGAGGAAAAGCAAACCAAGATCGTTGCCTTCGAGTTGTCCCAAAAAATGCCGTTTCCGCTGTCCGAGTTAATTTGGGATTATCAGGTCATTGATGATGATGGAGTGGAGCAGGAAATATTAGCTTTTGCCGTAAAACCGGAAGTCGCCGAATCCTTTTGCGAAAGGGTTGTGGAAATTGGTCTTAACCCAATCCAAATCACTCCCGCTCCCGTNCTGGATTTCAATGCCCTGAAGGCAACCATGCAAAGAATGGAGGAAACAACCCCTGAAACGCTCATTGTTAACATTGGGGCAAAATCCACCAATTTGCTTTTCCTCAACCCNACGGGATTTTTAATTAGAAATATAGCCATAGGGGGTAATTCCCTAACTCAAAATCTATCCGATAATCTCGGTATTAATTTTGAAAAAGCGGAAGAATTGAAAAAAGGTTACTTTACCGGTCGGGTNACCTTTTCACAAGAGGATCCAAACGTTCAAGTTTTGGAATCCTGCTCCAAGCAATTTCTAGCTCGAGCCAGTCAGGAAATTACTCGCTCAATCGTGACCTACAAAAGAGTCAAAAAAGGGAGGTCTCCCCAAAAAATCTTCCTTACCGGACGCGGGTCTCTATTGAGTAATTTGCCTGAGTACATAAGCCAAACGCAGCAATTGGACATTGATTACTTCGACCCCATAAAAGCGCTTAGCTTGGGGGAAGAAATTTCAACGGAAATGCNAGGACTTCTTCCATTCATGTTCAGCGAACCCATAGGTTTGGCGTCTAATCTTTTCTCCNCGGAGGATAAGGATTTCGCAAAATCATTAAACCTGCTACCTTCTTCCAAGCTATCGAGCTTGGGGCTGCAAAAGAAGCTACCTTTGGTCGCTGCCTCTGCATTTGTTCTCTCGCTTTTGCCGCTGCCAGCTTACCTGTCGAACTCAAAGGAACTTTCGGCCCTTGATGAANCCCTGAAACGACAAACTCAAGTCGTCAGACAGGAAGGAAGCCGGCTGGATGAGATTTCCGAAAAGCACAAGCATTACCAATTCATCGACAAACTTTCCTCTGAGGTTTTCACCTTAAGCGAGCCCTATGTCCGACAGCAAAGTTCCTGCTGGAGAATTACAAGTTTGGTCAATAGTCTGCAACAAATCCTTTCCGAAGCCGACGTTAAGGACACTTGGTACGATCAACTTAACGTATATCAGGAAACAACCTCTTCATCGGGAAGGAGAGGCACGCGTTCCGCGAAAGATGAAAATTCAGTCTTCAAGCTTACCCTAACCGGAAGATACTTGGTAAGAATCGACGAATCAAAGGAGATTGCAGAGAACGATGACTCAAGCTTTAGGGAGGTGCTCATTGATTTAAACAGTAAAAAACAACAAGCGCTGACCGAACATCTACAGAATATCCCCTTTATCAGCAAGGTGGATGAAAAAGTTTTTAGCATTGATGGAAAAGGGGACCTGTTCAATCGCTACTTTACGCACTTTTCTTACGAATTCACATTAAGCTTCTGAAATGAATTTTATAAGACAGAATAAGGGGTTCATCTTGGTTGTGGTGACAAGCCTGGTTGTTTTTGGTGTTCTCGCATTCCTCAATTCATCGACTAAAAGCGAGATCGAAGAGGTTTCTTCCAATATCAATCGTGCAAATCAGAATTTAGCTTCCATAAAAGAAGAAACCTCCCTTTACGCATCACTTGATTTAGACTTTCAAGTCGCCCTTGGTGACTTGGATAACTTAGCCGAAATAGAAAAAGATCAGAAGGTTTTCTGGAAAAACCTCCTCAATCAAAGAGAAAACCATTTTTTGGAATGGAAAAAGCGTTCGCCTGAAGCAATTAATGCCGAAATCACCAAACTTTTCACGAACCTGAGAAACCAATGTAAAAATGCTCAGTTATTCCTGCCTGCAGCCGAAAATGCCGTAGATTCAACCTTTTCGAACGAAAGTGAAGGGATCTCGGAAACCTACGGGTTCGGACTAAGCGCCTATGATGGCTTTTGGCCAAACTTTGATGAAGAGGAATCCAAGAAACTCGATATTCAGGGTAAAATAATCAAGGAACTGGTTGGTTTTCTGTGTAATTCCACGGACGATACCTACCCGCTGTCCCTTCTTGAAATTAAGCGAGAAGCGGTTGGTCCGACGGACAAAAAGCATATAGGAGCGGACAGAATAATCCTCGACGGGAAAACCAATTTCCTGCTCAGGAGCAAACTCGATTTGAATAGCATTGTCCTGGAGTTGAAATTTAGATCGCACACCTCCCATGCCCGAAGTTTTATCAATCAACTAAGACCGCCCTTTCTCGTCAGAAATTTTAAAGTGGAGCGTTTGCTTGACGACACCGAATTCACTTCCTTTCAAGACGGCGGGGGCATTGAAGCGTTTGGTGATCAAGGCGGAGACGAATCAGCCGCAAAAAAACTTTTACCCATCGTTACCGACGTTAAATCGGACTTTACAATACTCATCGAATACCTAACAAGTTCGAGGGAGGGTTTATCGGTTCTTCATCAAAAGGAATCGTTTTGGGAAAATGCCAACATGGAAACCTACGTTAAGTTTCTGACGGACTCAGGAAATTCGGCGCTAATCAAGGAGGCCGAACAGTTGCACTCGGAAAATGAAGATAATTAAAGCCCATTACGAAAAATTTATCTTTGCCACTTCCCTGTTCTTGCTTGGGACTTTTTTCGTTATCGAGTTTATTTTCGACGAGGATGGTGATTCACGGAAAAACTCATTTGGCAGGAATGACTTTTTTGAAATTCAAGCCAGTGGTTCGGAAGTGGAACTTTCTTTCCTTAGCGAAACCGAACTAATGCCGGGCAATTTAATTTTTGTCACGCTAGACTCCGGGGAATCAGCGCAAGTGAGGATCGAAGGCGCTTTATTCAAAAGGCGTTCCGACATTCTCGTTTACACGGACGATGGCAACAAGATAGACGGGCGAGTTTCATCGAATCAAAACCTCATTCTTGAAAGTGATTGGAAAACCCAACGGGGAGCCTTGAACGTCGAGACTAAGACGGGGGTTTTACCCGTTCCTTATGAAAGCGTTCAAAAGGTTGCGGGCAGGGGCGTATATACCCTCGAGGCGGCCGCTGCCTCCCTGGATTGGGATTCTGCAACCCTTAGCGTTTATCAGCCCAAAATTTACGGCGGTATGGAAAGCAACCAGACCGCTAGGGTAAGATGGCAAAAGAAATCGGAAGACATGAACGAGTCCATCTATGATACCTTTACGCCACCGGTGATTTATCTGATCGACGGTAGACTTACGACGAAGTTGCCCGAAGAGCCGGTTGCGGAGGCGGAAAAAGAACCCTTCGGTCTTTTACTTACGGACTTCTCTCAACGACCATACCCCCATATGTTGAAGAGATGGATTGGAGAAACTCCGTACTTTGAAGACTTGAATACTCCCATGGCCCCCAATTCGGATCGAAACGTTTTCAACAGGCTTGAGGTGGGAAAAACCTACCGGCCAAACACAGAGCGAAAGCCTGGCCAACCTTCGTTGATCGAATGCGAAAAAACACATCCTGACGCAAAGATATCCATAGAATATTTTATTGCTCAGCAATTGCCGACCAAATCAGGAGGCAGAATGCTGGTTGGAAGAGCGATGGTGAAAGATCATGAGATGGACGGCAAGCCCTTTGAAATCAACAGCCTCATGAAGGAGGTCTTTGCCGGAGATTACAAAATAAAACTACTTTTTAATTTAGCGGGTCTTGAGCCCAAGGAATTTGAGTTTTCACAAGATGACGTTTCCACAACCTTCGAACACGAGAGTAGAAAATATAAAATTGAGAACATCGATTTGGAAAACAAAAGCCTATTGATTTCGAAGGAAGCCACGATTATGCAACCCTCGGAGAAAATCATACTTTCCCTTCCTCCCGTCGACCCCCTCAGGTAGGCAAACTTGCCTACGCGAAGTGACAAAGAAAATCCAGTTTTCGCATTGCTGGAAATGGGTTGTTTTCAAGGTTGACCAAAACCAAGGAATCGATGGAATCGATATCGTCCTCATTCTCTTTTAGAATTGCCCCACATTTGATGTTTACAAAGATTTCACAACTCGCGAAGTATGGCGCAGCCCATTGGTTGGTTTTTCCTTTGTTGATTGGAATTCATTCTACGTCAGCCTCCGAAATAGAGTTGCCGACCGTGGTGATTCCCTCACAAGGACCACCGCCACCAATAACCATACCTGATGAGAAAACCCTGTCCGCCGGTATTGGTGATGATACGAATTTACTTTCCCTTTTGGAAGAGATTCGAGAAAAATCCTCAACGGGATTACTTGACGAGGCCCAAAACCTGGCTTCTGAAGCTTTGGCAAAAATTGAAGATACGGATTCATCCCGTTTTTACCTGAGGCAAATCCGAAAGGAAGAGACCAGACTCTATTTCGCCCGGGCGAATCAGGCGATGAAGGAAAAAAATTTTTCATTGGCAAGCAAGCTCTTGGAAAGATACCGCGAAAACGTAGCCCTGGAGTTAAATGAACGAAAAATCCAAAGGGAAGTTCAAATCAATGCGGCCAAACCCAGGGACGTTTCTTTGGTTGGTCGGCTGGTGGAGGAATTGGATCAAGCAAAGAAAGATTTGGCTGAAATAAGGGCGAAAGCGGGCTTGCCCGTGGACGACGCCAAGCCCGACTTGGAAAAACTCATGGCCGAAGAAAAGTCCAAGGTGATCCTTTCTTCGAGGCAGGCTGAAAGACTTTTGCTCAAGGCAAGAAAGGAAAGCGCGAACGGAAGATATGATTTGGCCATCGAGCATATTGACGAAGCCTTTGCCAGTCTTCCCGCAAATACATCAACCATCGCCTTAATCAGCGATCTTTTCAAAGCAAAGCAACAGGTAGTCTGGTACAAAATGGGAGAAGCCATGCTCAAAGGCCAAGTTTCCGACGTACAAAAGCTAGTCGTGGAGTACAAGAACATAGAAGATCTTCGCCGCAAGGCGGAGACGGACACCATGGGGGCGGGTCTGGAAATTGACTTTGATGCGGAAATTGCCAAAGCCCAGCAAAAGAACCAGGAACAGGCCAAACTGGCCGAGAGCATGCTTTTTGATGCAAGGGATGAAATAAAAAAGAAGAATTATGACAAAGCCGATGAAATCTTATTTAAGATCAAGAATTTTCTAGAACCCAACACCTTGACATGGCCGATCATCCTTGAGGCCGCCCTTATGAAAAACCGCCTCTTTCTGTCAAAGGCCGAAGATGCTAGAGAAAGGAAAGATTGGGATGCCGCCAAAAAGCATCTGGACGCTTTTAGAACCTCTTTCTATCAGGATAGGGACATCCAAGGGGATACGCTTACCTACGGAAGACCAGGTCTGAAGGAAACTCGGGGCGAAAATGCCGTGGACAAAGAACTCGGTCTTGCGGACAAGGAAGAGGAAAAACTGGAAGACGACATGAAGGATCCCTTCCAACGCGACATCACCGAATACACTGCCGACTGGAAAGAGCAGCAAGCGCAGCTGCAAGAATTGCTCATGAGAGCAAAGGTGCAATTCGTGAACGGAGATTTGACTGGAGCGATTGAAACCTATCGCGTTATCGAAACGCGTTACTCCGAAAATTTCGAAGCTAAGGAAATGCTGAAGCGAATTTCTCAAATGAAGGAGCAGGAGAGCTATCTCGGATACCTTAAGACAAGACAGGAAATGCTCGAGGAAATCGAAAGAGAGTGGGAAAGACCAAAGGTTTTTGATCGACAAGTCGAAGACATTCAGGAGGTTAAGGAAAGCTCAAGCAAACTTGAGGAAAAATTGGACATCATACAAATAACCGGTGTCCAGTTTTTTAATACCCCTCTGCCGGAAGTCGCCATTGAGCTTATGAGACAGGCTCGACAGTTCGATCTCACCGAATCGGACCCAGCTTTAAAAGGCGTTCAAATTGTGGTTCTGCCTGATGGTGACAATCCTCCTCCCGAGGTTACGATTACCCTGCAGTCCATGTCCTTGCGACAAATGATCTCCTTTATCACACAAGCGGTAAACTGGAGTTTTGACATTGATGGCCCGGCGGTGACCATTTCCAAATCAGGGGGTAGTTTCAAAGGCAAGCCCATGGAAACGGAATTCTATGAGGTTACCCAAGGAACGATACAAAGAATGACCGGAGGTTCCGATGGAGGCATGGGTGGAGGAGCCGCCGATCCCTTTGCCGCACCCGGAGGAGGCGGAGGAATGGCGGGAGATGATACGGGCATAAAAATCAAGGCATTCCTCGAGGGAGCGGGCATACCCTTTGACGACAGCAAGGGGCATAAGTTTGTCTTTGATGGCTTCCAGATGATCGTAACTCACGAACGTAGATCGTTGGACTTGATTGAGAGAATCCTCGCTAAGCTGGATCAGGATTCAAGTAGGCAAGTCGAAATAGAAACGAAATTCCTCGAGGTGCAGGAGGGAGCTTTGGACGAAATCAGCTTCAATTGGACGTTTGGTTGGGGCGAACCCTATTTCATGACTGACGTCGATGGAAACCCGGCAATCGGGTCTGATGGAAGGCCTCTCATCGGATTCCCCAAAAACCTTCTGGGCAACACTCGAACTCTGGCAACCGCCCATTCTCCCACCGGGACCACCCGAGATACCATCATCAGCGTCCCTGACAACGCCGATGCCTCCTTGAACATCCCCAATCCCATTCCCAATCTTCCCGGAAGAATTTCAATCGGGGATGGGGTTAGTCCTTTGGTCAATTCAACCTTTGGAAGCGTTCAAACCCAAGGAAACAATCTTATCTTGGGAAGCTCTCAGGCCAGCGTTCTCATCAATGCCCTAAAGCGAAAGCAAGGAACTGACTTGCTGAGTGCCCCGAGAATTACGGTTATGGATGGACAGGAAGCGACCATTACCATTGCCCAAGAATTCATTTATCCCACCGATTACGAACCCGCTCCCGCTCCCGTTGTAGGAGGAGGGGGAGGAGGAGGAGCGAACAACCAAGCTGGACTTGGAGGAGCCATTCAATTGCAATCGGCCATTCCAACTTTCGACACGGTTGCGCCTGACGACGAGCAGCCTGGGTTTCGGGAAGTGGGTGTTGTATTGAACGTCGAGCCTACCATTGAAAAGTACAACTCCATCAACCTCAGACTTAACCCAAAAGTCACGGAGTTCGACGGTTTCATCGAATATGGAGGAAATTCGGCAATGATCGGAACTTCGCAAACAGGAGCCCCCCCCATGGTCATTCAACCCTCAGGTATCCTGATGCCCATTTTCTCCGTGCGAAAGGTACAGACCCAAGTAACCATCTTTGATGGAGCAACCGTCATAATCGGGGGACTTACCCGAGAAGAAGTCAAGACGGTGAACGACAAAATTCCCGTGCTCGGAAACATACCATTTCTGGGAAGACTCTTTCAATCCTCCGCCGAAAGCTACCAAAAGAGGAACCTTCTGATATTCGTAAGCGCAAGCATCGTTTCACGTGGAGGCTCCCCTGTCCGAGAAGTGATACAAAGCATTTCTCCCCAATCCATTTTCAAAGACCCGGTGATTATGACCCCAACTGGCACCATCCGCCGAAATTTCAAGGGTGACGACGGGCTTGATTAAGGTGTTGAAGAATGAAAATAGGATGAAAGCCCATAATATACTTTTTAAAAATTATTGTTAAAATGTAATAATTTGCAAAATACCTTAGATTGAAATACCTTAGACAATGTCCCTAGCCCAAGACAAATCCGTGCACTCCGCCAGTGATTGGTATTTTCGTGTTGGAGCATATGCATTTTTCGCAATTTTGTCGACATTCGTAACCCCTCGGTCATTCAAGCTTTGATGGAAAGGAAACCTTGGTTCTTTTCGGTCCTTTTGACTCTCCTTTGCTGTTCCGTCATCTTTTTTCAGACCACCTCAAGGGTTGTAATTTCAAACAAAAATACCCCCCAACCATCCGCCAATCAAGTGGTTCTTCCATCGGATGAGGTTTCTCTCCCTGATAGGGTAGATGCCGGATCTCAACCTTCCCAAGACAAGGAAGCTTACGACGAATGGTGTGAAGTTAGGGATTATGAGGATTTGTCGGGTCATCCTGTATTCGAACGTTTTCATCAATGGATTGAGGAATTTGAATCAATCGCTTTCGATGCAGAACAAGCAGAAGATCTTAGGATTGCCACCGTAAGGGGCACAGAACTCTCGCGTACGCGCGCGAGCGTCTTGACCAAAATCATCCGGGGAGATCCACAAAGAGCCTTGAGCTTGGCCATTGATCAAAGCGTGATTGACGGGCTTCCCGGGTCAGTCCGTGAAAATCTTGAAACCTGGCAAGCCGATTTCGTAAATCTGGATGCCGTGCACGTCTGCTTTGATTCTCGGCACCCCACGGGTTTGATCAAAAGATGGATTACTTTTCCAAACGGAAAAAGAATGCGCGCTTGGGTTTTTGGTCAGAGGAAATCTCTTCAAACGCGCAAAAGCTTGTCGGTCTGGGGCATCTCCATGGGCGAAGACATGGCACTGGGAGAAACCCCTTACCGAGTTCACGAGACGCCAAATGGGGAAAAGTTCGTCCAACTCGGTCACCGGAGGCTTTCCTACGAGAAGGAATACGAAAAGAATTTCTTTATCGGTGAAATCGAGAAGACTGAAAAGGAATCTTCCCTGAAGAGCATAACCATTCGCTATCCAATGATCGCATCAAGCACTGGCTTGAGTGAATACATCGAAAGAAAATACGACTTGAATACAACTCTTGCCACTTGGGCNGAGGCGGTTCAATCGGCTAATGATNGAAACGGTCGATTGGTNTCCATNGGTTCGTCGGATGAAAATCGAATTGTCTGGAATCTTCTCCAAAGCGCTGGCTATGGGGTTGGTCCAACCGGTCAATTGCTAAAATACGCATGGATCGGGGCGACTGACAATGAGGATCAAAACGGAAGCACGTGGAACAACGACACCAACACCACGTCGATCCTTGAGATCAATGCCACGGCAGGGGATTGGAAATGGTTGGCCGAAGGTTTGGACGTGAACGAATCAGGTTACAGCAATTGGGTCAATGCCGTCGAACCCAATAACACCGACAAGGATTATGCGGCTATGGATTTCGAGAATCGCGAAGGCAATTGGACGGATTTGAATGGCAGCCATCGATTGCCTTTTGTGGTGGAGTACGACTCGGTGGCAGAGCCCGCCGCTTTATCCACACCTGTGGACGGATACCGAAAAGTGTTGGTGATACCGGTTCGTTTCCAAGACGAAGGCTATACCTACCAAGGATCTTCCGCCCCCCTTGTGGATGAATTCGGTAATGTCCTTTATCCTGAGTTGCAGAAGGATAGCTACGAACCGGTTACTCAAGTGAACCTGGCTCAGGCCATGCAACAGGTAAAGGATTTTTATCTTCGCAATTCCGATGGAAGCTTTCATTTGGAACCGGTTATTTCTCCAACCGTTACCATTCCCTTGGCGAAATACGAATATACCTTCATCAATCCGAGTAAAAACCTCTTTGACTCCGAGGGAAACATATTTGGAGTAACCGAGCCAGAATGGGATGAGTTGGGGGAAATTGGATTGGAAGCATTGGATCAAGCTGGCGCAGAAGGTGATGACTGGTCATGGGGTGGGGCGGCTTTTGACGGAATATCCGCTGTCGGCATAAATGCATACAATGATATTTTTGCCTCGCCCCCCACCATCATGTTTAAAGGGGGAAACCTCGACCCGGCCACCGGCTTGCCACATCCGAATTTCAAGACCGCTCAAGTCGAAGCCGTTCTTGATTCAACGGGCAAACTATCCTCCGTACGGGTTTTGGATCCCGGGGCTTATTATTACTCCACTCCTGAGGTATTCGTAAACGGAAACAGAATTACCGGTGGAGAACTTACCGTTACCGTGGAGTCCATTGCGGTCTCCTGGGTTGTCATATCGACCTACGGTAGCGGAGGGCTTGGGTTTGTGGGAGCTCCGGGATCGCATGTCACCGCAGGGAGTGGGGGAACCGTATCTGCAGGTGTGATTGCCCACGAGCTCGGTCATAATTTTGGTCTTCTGCACTCGAATACCCTCACTTCCCTAAGTGAGAAACCCAACAGTGATGAAGCGATCAAGTGGGAGTATGCAAACGAGCATTCGGTCATGGGTTCGGGTGGGATCAACGGAGACATAACCGTAGCCGGAAAAGTCGGAACCAAAAAAAGGGGAAACTTTGGGTTAACCATAGGCGAAGCCAAGGGATATGACGTTGCAAGTATTTACGACAACGCAACTTTGGCCTCGGCGAGTATCACCGAATTGAAGGAAACGAGCGATCCCACCCTACCCGCGAACACTTTTCGAATTTATCGGCACGATTATGGGTCTGCCCCCTTATCCCTGATGGAGTCGACCTTTATGCTCGAGCTTCCACCGAACGAAAGAGCTTACCTTGGCGATATCAACACTACCTTCGACTTGCACGTTTCAGGTACTGGGGATGGGGCTAGCGGAATCATAAGACTTGATACAAATGAAATCGAAATACTTTCTGGAGGAAAAGGCTTTTCCGAAGAGCCATCCCTGCAGGTTGTGGATGACCAAGACAATGTCTTGCTGACGATTGATCCGAGCTGGATCCGGGTGAGCGCCGGCACGGACACGAACGTAACCGCAACCCTTCGAAACTACTCTACCTCAGTCATGAGAGGCTTGCGCGGAATCTCCGTTCCGGCATCTCTTTATGGTACGGCTTCTTATGATTATGACCCGAATGGGAGGCTAGGGGCGTATTGGTTGTCCTACAGGCGAAACCCGAGCGGCAGCGTCCTTCCGGTGATGGAGGAATACGGGCTTACGGTAATGCTTGGGAGTCGCGAAGACGAAGTGGCTTCCCTTGAAAATTTTCTTGTAGACATGAATCTTCATACACCGGGTGATTTCGATGATGCCTTTTTGCTTCCCGGTTACACTTATTCGGACTATCAGGCCGATACTCACATTACGACTATTTCAAAAGGCGGAGTCGCCCCGATGGAATACTTGAACGTAGTGGTGAACGTCGGAACCGTCGGCAATGGCGAAGCTCTGGCACCCAATCTCACCATAGATGCCAGCACCCGAAAACCTTCCGTGGGTGAGTATGTGGAACTTAGCGCCCGGGTGACCGACTCTAACGTCAGCGACTATGCCTACGCGTGGTTTTTGAATGAGGTGCCGGAGATGGAACCAGAAGCTTTTAATCAGCCGACACTGAAGAAGAGCTTTGACAAGTCGGGAGAATACGTCGTTCGGGTTGTGGTATCCGACATGAAGGGAGGAATCGCTTCCAAAAATCTCGTCCTGCAGGTAGGGGACTATCATTCCACCGCAAAGTCCACCATTTCCGGAATCGTCCGTTCGGGCAAAGGAGAAATTCAAGGAGCTCGAGTGGTTATCGAGCCTGCTCCCATCGTCGAGCACAAAGTGAGCTTGGCGGGTAGCTTAGTCGGGAGTTATTTGCCAAACGCCAACAATGAGCCTTTGCATTATTTGATCGACGGCGAAAAGTCACCCGATCTCGTTTTCAGAAGAGGGGAAATTCACCGTTTTACTTTCGACTCGTCCACTGATGGTTTTCCGCTAACACTGTTTCGACATCCTGAGCACGAGATGCCCAAGGTTCGCCTGAATATGTTGGTCACGCCAAAAGTTGACCAACCGGGTGAGAATTACATCGTACCGCCCATCGTGAACTTATCGGGCGGAAGCTCCTTTTCGAATTATCTGACCCATGAGATGGGAACCATCTTGGATTATCAAAATGGTCTTATCGGAAATGCGAGCAAACCCTTGGTCGTAACCCGGCCCTATGCGAAATCATTGCTTTTTGACACAAACGTCACCAACGTTCGAACCCGTCCGGTGGAGAAGGATTCGGATGGGTTACACGTCAGCTTTGGCGGTCGCGGTTACGACCGCGCAAACGCACCCAATGGCTACGTTCACCGAACGAGCTTCTGGGAGGACTACAATGAAACCAATGCCACGGTCCAGGTTTACGTGGATGGAGTTGGTACGATTTCCCCGGTCGATTCGGAAAGCTTTTTGGGAAGTATCTGGGAAACCAGAGCCAGCTCCGACCCCCTTAACCCGGCTCCTCAAGTGCTGGTATGGGGAACGGGAAGCGATGCGAATGCCACCATCGAGCGATACGTTAACCCAAACAATTCCCGCCCCTACCGTCAGGTGGTGGTTCACGATCAGGGAATCGGATTCGAACCGAATGGAACCATGGCGGTCATTCATTACCCCTTGAGCCCTCTTGCCATGTGGACCTTTGACCGCCACGAATCGCTTTTTGACGATGAGAGCCAAGCCCGCTTTCAACCATCACCGGCATGGAATGAGAACAACACCGACGACCTGTCCCACTATTGGTCCTTTGACGAGGAAAACGGAACCAGTTTTGCCGACCAACCCGCTACCGGCGCGGGCAATGCCATCGACGTCTCGGGTAATATGGTCAACATCGCCAATCACTCGGTATGGGGAACCAAGGGAAGGGCCTTGGACCTGAACGGATCCGTGACCCTAACCTTAACAAGCGCTTTTGCTTCGGATTCGAACTTTACGCTTTCCATGTGGTTAAGGCCCGAGGCGGTAGATCATAGCTTCAGTGTTGGAGGGTCGAATTTGAACTTTGACAATGCTCTTCAGACTTTCGCATTTGGAGGAGCTACCTCCACCGCTCGTAAGGCGGACGCCAACCAATGGTCACACCTTGCCATCGTTGCCTCAAGTTCAAGTAGTGGAATCCTCTACGTTGATGGCGAGGGAACTCCGTTTACCGGGGCATCCATCGCTGTCGGAGCTCTGTCCACAACTAATTTCGATGGACTGATCGATGAGGTACGAATCTACTCGAGGGCAATGACCGAGGGCGAGGTCAGGCTTTTGGGTGGAAGAGTCTTTTTGGATCTTTCGGGCAATCGATATCATGCTTCCTCGGTGGGTCCTGATTTCGATATGAGCGCCCCCGGTAGCGGCGGGAGCTCATCCAACAAACCCGGCGCCGGGCCCAACAATGGTTTGCCCGGCTATCTGGGGGACAGCTACTCCAATGAAAACCATGGACATTCCGCCTATTGGCAGGATGACGACAGTTATTTGGACTTAAGTACCCACATTCCGGATTATGCGGGTATCAACCAGGGATCAATCAGTTTTTGGATCCGCACCAGCGGCCGGGGCAATTCCGGCGCCTCCGACCTAACCGTTTTCAGCGCCTCCGACATCGACGACAACCAATCCTTCTTCCGAATCATGGTCAGGGACATTGGCGTCATGCAACTTCACGTCGCCAATGACGGAACCGACGTGGCAAAGTTCTACACCAACTCAAGCAACAAGATTGCCTATGGATCCGGTACCCCCGGAGCCAATGACTGGCATCACGTGGTTTTGGTGGTTGATCAGACCCAATCCACTTTTTGGATCGATGGAAGCGCAGCTCAAAGTTTGGAATATGCGGATGGAGCGGGAGCCCGTAGAGCGTTTTTCTCGGACGTTGAAAACTTGGACTTCATGGCAATTGGCAGGCATCAGACAAGCGAAAGTAATGCCACCAATGGATTCTTCGGCTGGCTGGACGACTTCCACATCTACGACCGAGCTCTCACCCAACAGGAAATCACCTTTCTTTACTCGTTACGCAGGGGTAGGGAGCAAATTCCAAGATTGGAGGCTGTCGTCGATTCCATTGGCACCATCAACGTAGTCGATTCAGGTTTGGGGTATAAGGAAACTCCCGAGGTCGTTTTCTCCTATGGATCCGATGCCAACACCACGGCTCAACTTGCTGTCTACAATGCTGCGGATACTCCTGCTCATGGCACACTTGCCTACGAGGAAAACTCATCCCTTGTTTACGTATATCACGATGCCCCGCATTCCAGGGGCGCTCCCGCTTGGCGGGTTTTCGAACAGGCGTACGGCTTGGCGGAATTGAATGCAACCAGCGTCGAGCATATCCTATGGACCAAAGATACCGGAACCAACCATATCCTTACCTTGCCCAATGACCGAAACGTTACCCGTCGATACGTCGAATACGTCGCTCCGGGAATCGGTGCGCTTGGTTCACCGGACTCGAACTTCAGCGCCACATCGGGCCTATTCGGCTACCAGTCTCCCCCTGAACTCGACATTGAACTAGCGTCTACCGGTAATTCGCATGCATCCGGGTTCACGCTCTTTTACCTGGACGAAAACGAATCCGCTGAAATCG
>NZLE01000073.1 GCA_002692605.1 Opitutia bacterium | reverse complement strand
ACGCCCGCTGAGGAGGAAAAACCTGCCGCGGAAGAGAAGAAGGACGAGGAACCTGTCGCGGAAGAATCCAAGGAGGAGGAAGCTCCTGCCGAAGAGGCGAAAGCGGAGGAAACGCCCGCTGAGGACGAATCCGCCGAAGATGAGAAAAAGGATTCATAAGCTTTATCTCAAACCCTCCGTTATGTATTTTTTGACAACCGATGATTCGCATGAAAAACCCAGCTTTGCGTTTCGACGTGCTCTCTCTTTTTCCAAAGACTATTGAGGGTTTTACAGAGGAAAGCATTCTCGGGAAAGCAATCGATCGGGGTCTTTTGGAGATCAATTCCTTCGATCTGAGAAGATGGGCTAAGGGAAAACATCGCGAGGCGGATGACCGGCCTTTTGGGGGAGGAGCTGGAATGGTGCTCAAACCCGAACCCTTGTTTGATGCCATTGATGAAATTACAGACGAATCAACGACAGTTATTTACATGGCTCCGGATGGTGAACCGTTGACCACTCCCTTGGCTCGTGAGCTTTCGGATTCTCAGCATCTACTGCTGATCAGTGGACATTACGAAGGCATTGATCAACGGGTTCGTGACCAGCGGGTCGATCGCGAAATTAGCATCGGAGATTACGTGCTGACCAACGGAGCCCTCCCCGCTACCGTGCTCATCGATGCAGTTGCCAGACAAGTACCGGGAGTACTTGGTGATGATGAATCCTTGGAAGACGAAAGTTTCGAAAATAATTTATTGGCCCATCCCCAGTACACGCGACCGGCGGAGTATCGTGGGATGAAAGTTCCCGAGGTTCTGCTTTCCGGGAATCACCAGGAAATTTCCAAGTGGAGAGAAGAACAAAGAAGGGCGAGAACTGCAGCCCTTCGACCCGATTTATTGAAACAAAACNTGAATTAACGAGGACTAAATAAGATGAACAATCAAATATTGGAAGAGATCACAAGTGAGTATTTGCAAGAAAAGCGCGACCATTTCAAGGTAGGTGACGGAGTGAAGGTTCACGTGAAGGTTCGGGAGGGTGGAAAAGAACGGATTCAGGTCTTTGCAGGTATCGTTATCGCACGCAAGGGCTCTGGGATTCACGAAACCTTCACAGTGCGCAGAATTGCCTCCGGAGTTGGCGTGGAACGGGTTTTCCCAGTNAATTCTCCTTTGATAGACAAGGTTGAAGTCGATCGTGAGAGCATCACAATGAAAGCCCGCATGTACTACCTNAGGGANCGAATCGGTAAGGAAGCAAACAAGGTAAAGGAAAAAAGGTTGTACGAAGCTAAGCGCAAGAGCTGACCAGCTTGCTTTGAATGGTAATTATTTTGTGCGGAGAAGNTTCAGCCTGGTAGGGCACAAGAAGCACTCGAGCAATCTTTCCCCATNNGCATATGCGACTTGTTCATTCTTCCCGGAAAGGATGTCGAGGTATAGCTTGAAAAGCCTTTCAGCATAGGCTTCTAGCCCAAAGTTCTTGATTACCGATTCTTTGTTCTTGGNCACCAAATCCTTGCCGGGAGGAGTCANGCGTAGTTGTTTGCGGAGATCTTCCAATTCGTTGGGCGAGGAGACTAGATTCCNGAGAATTTCCTTTTGCAAAGATTCATTTATTCTTCCGAAATCGATACGACCTTGGTCAATCATCGAATCGTACGCTTGCCGGACTGCATGCTNGGGCGGAGTCTTGCCATAGTTATGATAGAAGGCGCTCAGNGCTCNTTCGAGTAACTTNGGCAGGGAATTCGGATCACTCAGCAAACTTATATCGGTTTCCACTCGTTCGTACAAATGGTTCAGATCAATACCCAATTTCTCAAAATCCTGTGTGATTTCGCGAATGTTNCGCCCGCAAAGTCCTTTGTCGAAGGTCCAAGGTTCGAGAAAGCCAAGACCAAAACCTTCCGCAACGCTTGTTGAGACAATGGCTTGGGAATGATCGACCAATTGAGGGNAACTGCATGAAACAGTTTCTCCGAGACCAAAGGTTACGGACAGTCCAAGTTCTCGGCAAAAGCTTTTCCAATTTGCGAATTCATCAAGAAAAGCTGGATTGGTTGGTCCGAGGCTGTTGGCAAAATGNTTTTCCGGATAAGCCGCGGAAAGAAGAGCCAGTTCTCCAAGATTCTTTCTTCTTACCGCCCGGACNGGATAGAGATACAGGTTCTCGGGAAGCTTCGAATCAGCTGAAGGTATGGGAGGAGATGAATCTTCGAATGGAATGGCATTGGCAAGCAAGTGAACTTGACTCAAAGAGTTATCAAGGAGCTTTTGGACAAATGACTTGTCTCGATGGTTGAGGACCGCGTAACGGATTCTTTCGGAAGTTGGATAGGCTTGTTTGTAAACCTCTTGAAGGGAAAGAAAGTTTTCCGGTCTACCGTCTTCCGCAAAATCATGAGGATGCAGAAGCAGGTATTCACCTTGATCGGCCAAGCAACTGACTGCGGCTGTGAGCGCGGGGTTTTTCCCAAGAGAATGATTGTGGACGTGCCAAAGGTCGGGAAGGGAACCCAAAGAATCCATGACTGCATCTTTCATGCGTTGGACAAGGATTTTGGGATCGGTGCTTCCCTTGGCATCGGCGTAGTCCAGTCCTTCGACCACTTGGGCATTTGGAATGACCTTCCCTCGGTAAGGTCGTCCGCTCAGCGCAACGGTTTGGATATCCAAGGAGGTCTGGTTCCAAGCCGATAGAGTGTTTTCTATGACCTTGGTTACGCCACCGGGTTCCAAATGGTAGTGCACGATGGCGACCTTCATGGCGAACCGGTAAGTTCAGGAACCGTCCCGTTTCCTTAGATATCCTTCGATTTCGATCATCGGAGGACGCTCCTCTTCAACTACTTCCTGAACGATTTGGCTGTAAGCCCCGTCTTCCACTTCAAAGCGGCGATAGAAGGTTTCCATGTCGGGGATCTGATCGATCTTGCCTTGAAGGTGTAGACGGTTGAAAAAGGTTTGCAGAATTCCGAAGCTCATCTTGCCGAGAGCATTGGTGGTTTGGTTGCGATGAACACGGCGGTCAAGATCGGTTTGAGCGAAAGCTTCCAATCCGTACTTTTCGTAAAGATCCAAAAGGTGAGAAGTTTCGACTCCGTATCCGATGGGAAAGGGAATGATCTCAAGAACTTCCCGTCTTGCGGCGTATTCGCCTGACAGAGGTTGTACGATGTTGGTGAGTTCAGGGTAGAACAGTGAAAAGAGTGGACGGATGAGGATTTCTGTAACTCTTCCGCCACCGCTGGAACGGAGGCCCGATGAATAGTTCAGAGGTCGATCATAGAACGCTTTCACATAATGAACTTCATCTCTCCTTATGAGAGGAGCGACCAACCCGTATACGAAGCGAGGATGGATATTGGAAATATCCGCATCCACGTAGCAGATGACGTCTCCCTTCAATTGGTGAATCGCTTTCCAGAGGTTTTCCCCTTTGCCGCGTTTGTCTCCGACTTCAGGAAGGATGTCGGAGGCAAGATAGACGTCGGCTCCGAAATTGCGAGCCACCTCGAGAGTCTTGTCCGACGAGCCGGAATCAATCACCGCAAACTCATCGATCAGAGGGTAGCGGTCCATGAGTTCCGAGCGAAGGATCAGGACCTCCTTGCCAATGGTTTTTTCTTCGTTGAGAGTCGGAATGCAAAGAGAGATTTTCAACCCCTTTTTCTCCTTCTCTTCGACAAGTTTGAGGATGTCCCAAAATTCACCGTGGTGAAAGGTGTTCTTGTCCAACCAATTTTGGTTTTTGTCGCTCATAATTCGCAAAGCTCCAAGTCAATCGCCTGAAGCAGGGTGATCAGTTGGGCCATTCCCGCATAAAGCGGTTCCAAATGAATGGTTTCGTTGTCTTCGCGTAAGTTTTCCGCGGTTGTCAGCCCCACGGTGACTCCGGGATGACCTGCGCGGATCAGGGCATTCAAGTCACCGGTACTTGGGTCGACTTTCGGCGTAATGCCTGATTCCGCCATTATGGACCGAGTCGTCTTGACTAAGGGATGGGTGAATGGAATTCCGCAATTCTGACGTTTTGCGACAACTTCCAAATCGACGTTGGTATCGCTTTCCAGCGAGTATTGTTCGCAGAGCTCTTTGATCTTGCCTTCCATCTCCTCAATAACCTCGTCGCCTTCGCTCGTGACTTCGAAGCGAAGAAATCCTTTTCTCGGCGATGTGTTGAAGCTCGATCCCGAGTGGAGTTCTCCGAAAACCAATTTGGTCTTGGGTTCCTTAGGAACTGGAATTTCCATGATTTGGCTGACGAAACGGGTCATGTGGCTGATCGCACCGGCTGCTCCGAAACTGTTCCAATCGTAATTTTTTGGGAGGCGGAGGGTAATCTCTCCCCGGAGAGCGCCAAGTCCGGAATAGCTGAGTCTGCCCTGTTCCGCTCCTTCGACGCAAACCCCAGCACGGATCGGGCGCTGCTTGGTTTCGAGAAATCCCCGAGCTCCTTCAAGGTTGGCCCGACCCAAGCTTTTGGCATTGATCAGAAGAAGAAGATCGTCCTTGAGTTTGATTCCCAAGCGGTCCAAAAGTTTCGGTAATCCGACGACTGCCGCCATACCTATGGCATTATCGGCGATACCGGGTCCTGTGATATGATCGGACCCAACGTTGATGACATGGCGGGTTTCCGGGCTGAAAACGGAGTCGGCATGAGCCATAACTAAAATGGAGGATCGTCCCTCGGCGCCAGGCAGGATTCCCGATGCGTTTCCAAAATCATCGACCTCCGGATCATCCAATCCATTTTCCCGAAAGCGGTCCAGAACGAGGCGAATCCTCTCCTCCTCTCCAAAAGTGGGTGCGGGTATTTCGCCCATGAGCACGGCATCGGTCAAATAGGTATCCCTTGTTTCCCTAAGATTTTCAATGAGAGAAGGAATCTTCTTTAAGAGGCTCTCCAGAGTCAATTCCTTGGATGTGGTATCAATTGTCATTACTTTCGCATTAAGCGAATCCGTCCAATCATGCCATGATAAACTTTAAATCTTTTTTTTATTGGTTGAAAAAGAGGTCCAGTTAATGCATCACCCAATGAAATGGTAAAAGTCTTTCCAACTCAATGATCATGGCTCAAAACATCGGATTCATATCGACTCGATTTGCCGGACAGGACGGGGTATCCTTGGAGAGCGCCAAATGGGCCGAGGTGCTTTGGGAAGATAGGCACGTCAGTTATTGGTACAGCGGACAGAGCGATCGCAATCCGGATATCAGTTACGTCGTGCCGGAAGCCTATTTTGGCTTTCCGGAAAACCAATGGATCAATAAAAGGATTTGGAATTCCGACCAACGGGATCGATTCGTAACCGAGAGAATTCTGGCTCTGGCGAATTACCTTAAGGGAACTCTCTATCGATTCGTGGACAAGTATGACATCGACATTCTGATTCCGCAGAACTGTCTGGCCATTCCGATGCATCTTCCCTTGGGAATCGCGGTGACGGAATTTCTCTCCGAAACCCGAATGCCCGCGATCGCTCATCACCATGATTTCTTTTGGGAACGAACGCGTTTTTCAGTCAACTCGGTTCCCGAATATCTTGACATGAGCTTTCCTCCAAAACTTTCGAACATGCGAGACGTCGTGATCAACCAGGAAGCTCAGGAGCAACTTGCTCTACGCAAAGGTTGCTCCTCATTGGTAATTCCCAACGTCTTTGATTTCGACAATCCTCCCGCTCACATTGATGAATACGCTACGGACGTTCGTAAGGAGATAGGATTGAGCGAAGACGACTTTTTCATTCTGCAACCGACCCGTGTGGTTCCTCGAAAAGGAATCGAACAAGCAATCAAGTTGGTGAGTCTTTTGAAGGAACCCAGGTGCAAATTGGTTATTTCGCACGAAGCGGGTGACGAAGGTTACGAATACCTGGGCATGCTGGAGCAGTTGGCCAAGGAAGAGGGCGTGGATATGAGGGTGGTTGCCCACCGTGTCGGTGAAGTGCGTCAAAGGGATTCCGAGGGAAGAAAAATCTACACCCTTTGGGATCTTTACCATCATGCGGATTTCGTTACTTACCCGAGTACCTACGAAGGTTTTGGCAACGCCCTCCTCGAAGCCATTTACTTTCGCAAACCCGTCCTTATCAATCGTTATTCAATCTTCGTTCGGGATATAGAACCCAAGGGTTTTCGGCTCCTTACGATGAATGGATTCGTAACTCCTTCCATCGCCCGAAGAGTGGATCAGATCTTGCGTAATCCTGAGTTAAGGCAGGAAATCGTCGACCATAATTACGAAGTCGCCAGGCAATTCTATTCCTATTCCGTGGTTCGAGGAATCTTACGCGCCTTCATCGCCAGTTTGACCGGTTACTGATTTCTAAAATGAGCTCACATCATTCGTCTTCTCTAATTACCCGAATATCGAGCGCCAAGCTGAAGGCGATTCGCAGACGGTTGGTCACATTGTATGGTTTGGAAAGAGCCGATCATTTGTTGGAGCGACTTTACCTTATGATCGGACGTTATGGGGTCGGGGTTGAAGGGGTAAGGAAGCCAAAGGGACTGAGCCAAAGGGATGCGGTACTTATCACATACGCGGACATGGTTTCAAGCGCTGACGAAAGACCGCTTGTCACTTTGCGAGAATTCTGTACTGCCAGACTGAAGGGTGCAATATCCACGATTCACCTTTTGCCTTTTTATCCTTGGACTTCGGATGATGGATTTTCTGTGGTGGATTATCGAAAAGTCGATGAGCGGAACGGAACCTGGGATGACATCTCGAGAATGTCGGAGGAATTCGAACTGATGTTCGATTTGGTCCTCAACCATTGTTCCTCGAAAAGCCCATGGTTCAAGGAATACGTTTCCGGGATCGAACCCGGAACAAACTATATCATGGAGGGGGATGAGGATGCGGACCTTTCCGCAGTGGTGCGCCCGCGTTCCAGTCCCTTGTTGACTCCCTACCAGACGAGAGCGGGGGAGCGTCAGGTGTGGACGACCTTCAGCGCCGATCAGGTGGACCTCGATTGGACTTGTCCGGATTTGCTTTTCGAATTTTTGGACATCATTCTCTTTTACCTTTCCCACGGGTGCCGAATTCTAAGATTGGATGCGGTTGCCTTTTTATGGAAAAAAATCGGGACCAACTGTCTTCATTTGCCCGAAACCCATCAAGTCATCAAATTGATTCGCAATTTCCTTGAAATTGTCGCACCTGAAGTCTTGATCCTAACGGAGACGAATGTTCCTCATGAGGAAAACGTTTCCTACTTCGGAAAGGGAGATGAGGCGCACGCCGTCTATCAATTTTCTTTGCCACCTTTGCTTCTGCACGGTCTTCTTAGAGGAACCTCCAAGCACTTGACCGAGTGGGCTGGAAATCTTTCTGCGCCACCCAAAGGTTGTCATTTTTTGAATTTCACCGCCAGTCATGATGGGATTGGAGTTCGTCCGCTCGAAGGAATTTTGCCTCATGAGGAAATTCTCAGCTTGGCGGAAGAGGTGCGAAAGAAAGGAGGGTTCGTGTCGATGCGCAAGCTAGAGGATGGAACCGAATCTCCTTATGAATTGAATGCCACTTACTTTTCCGCCTTATCCGATCCGAAGGATGAGAAATTGGGGCAAGCTCGTTTTCAATGCTCTCAAGCCGTTGCTCTGGCAATGAAGGGAATTCCTGCGATTTATTTTCATTCCCTCTGCGGCTCTTCGAACAACCGTAATGGGGTAAGGCAGACTGGGCACAATCGCACCATCAATCGTAAGAAATGGGAGATTGGAGAACTGGACGCCATATTGAAGGNGGAGGGGAGTCCCTCCGAGGTCTTCGAATGGTATGCGAGAACTCTCCGTCGNCGGTCGGCGTGCCCGGCTTTTCATCCTGAAGGTANTCAAGCAATCTTGGATNTNGGTTCTGATATCTTCGCTTTGGAAAGGAAATCGGTCGATGAAAGTCTNACGGTGGTTTGTCTTTTTAACTTTCAGCCTCGCCCCAGTAAGGTCGAACCCATGGAGGTCATTGAAAGTTATTTCCCCAAGGGCAGCGCTCGAGACCTGATTAGCGGTGGTGATCTAAAATGGACCAAGGCGGGGCTGGAATTACGTCCCTACCAGGCTCTTTGGCTCTGTTCTCTTTGAATCTTCTTCTTTTGCGGGAGGCGGTTTCGAAGCTTTGCCTGGAGGCAAGTGATTCAAGATCCATTCATCTTCGGAAAGTGATTAGGGTGAAAGATGGCGATTTTGTCGATTTGGCGGTCCGTAATGGCCCGAAGGGTAAGGGAAAGGTTTTCCTCCGTGAGGATGGAGCGATCGAACTTGAGCTCACTTGGTTACCCGCTCATTCCAATGATCTATATCCTATTTCTTTGGTCGTAGCACAATGCCGACCTCAAACTTGCCGAAAGATTTTAGATCAGGCCACTTCCCTAGGCGTTGGTTCCTTTTCCTTTTTTCAAGCCGAGAAAAGTGAGCCATCCTATGCGAAGAGTTCCCTTTGGCAGTCCGATGAATGGATTCGTAAAATTGAGGGTGGCGTGGAGCAGGCATTTTCAAGCTTTGTCCCACGATGCGATCGTTTTTCGGATTTGAAAAATGCTTTGGATAACCAGTCTTCGGAAACCGAATGCCAAAGGATTGCCTTGGATAATTACGAGGCGAGCGATCCTCTTTCTCTGGAAGAAGTCAGGTCTGGCAGAACTTTTTCCCTTTGTTTGGGACCGGAACGTGGTTGGTCCGATGGCGAGAGGAAGCTGTTGCGTTCATATGGATACTCGATGCGTCATTTGGGAGAGCGGGTTTTGCGAGTGGAAACTGCAGTGGTGGCTGCGCTGAGCCTGCTGGCTAGCTCCTTTTGGTAAGTTGCAAACTAGAGATCAGGCTGGAAAAGGCGAAAGACCGGAGCTCCCCGCTTGGGTTTGCCAAGAGTTCTGATTTGAATCCAATTGGGAAAGTTCGTACGCTCTTCCCCGGGAGCTTCATGAACAAGCAAGGATTCGCGGTGAACGAAGTGATTGCTGATCAAAAGAGAAAACACCTTTTCCGCCAATTTTGGAAAATCCAAATAGGGAGGGTCTAAAAAAACCAAATCAAAGGTTTGAGGTGTAGGCTTTTTGAGAAAGTCGATGGCATCTCGCGAGGAAACTGCTCCTGCCGAGTTCATTAACCCGGCACTCTTGCAAACTTTAATCAAGTTTTCTTTGAGAGCGCTTACGACTCTTTGATTTTTTTCCACAAAGTGAACGCTTGAAGCTCCTCGACTGAGAGCCTCCAAGCCATAGGATCCGGTGCCTGCAAAAAGATCGAGAGTTCGGCTTTGGTTGATGAAATCACCCAAGGAAGAGAAAAGTCGTTCGCGATTCGCTTCAGTTGCGGGGCGGAGCCCTGCGGCTTTGCTCACCGAAAGTTGAATTCCCTTTGCTTTCCCTCCGCTAATTCTCATTAATCCAGATCGCTCTTTTGTTCATTTGCTTTATTTTGTAGGATTCTTGGAAGATTGCCAAGAAGGCATGATTCCAGTTTACTAGTTTATCGATGCCAAGAATCATTAGATCTTTCGTCCACGACGTCCGGGCTACCATGATAGGGGATGAGATCTCGCTCCCTCATGAGGAAAGTCATCATCTTTCAAAAGTCTTACGACTGGAACCGGAAGCAAGCATGGAGGTCTTGAATGGTATGGGAGATCGTTTTCAGGTTCAATGCCTTGAGGTGAACTCAAAGAGCATCCGAATCCGCATTGATTCNATCGAGCGTTGTCCNTTGGTCCTTCCACTGATTCGGGTCGCCGTTTCCCTGATAAAAGGAAAAAAATGGGATGATCTGATCCGTCCGCTTACTGAGTTGGGGGCACACCGAATCACTCCTCTTATTACGGATAGGACCGAGGTTCGTTATGATCCCCTGAAGTTTAAGTCCAAGATGTTGAAGTGGAATCGAAACGCGATAGAAGCCTGTAAGCAATCAGGGAACCCCTGGTTNCCAAAGCTTGACGAACCCATTTCGTTTTCGAACTTTTTNTCTGAGAATCAGNAAAAAGAGAGGAGATTCTTGGCTTCCTTATCAAGTNCGGTCTCTTGTTTTACTGNCGAAGATCANGCAAGNGACCATCTTGCCTTGCTNATTGGTCCGGAAGGCGGATGGTCGGGCAAAGANGAANCCCTTGCAGAAAAGATGGGAGTCGAAGGTTTTTCCCTCGGAAGTAACGTTCTGCGTGTGGAGACGGCCGCCGTAAGNGCTTTGACGGTTGCGAAAGCCTCTTTTCTTCCTTAAGCATTTACCTATGGCTGAGTTGTCGGGAGAACAAAAGTTACGAATCGTATTGGAATCCATCATCCGCAACGTTCCGAAAGAGGAGCAGTGCAAGAAATATGGGGTCGCCGAGAAGGATTTTCAGGATTGGCACGATCATTTGATCAAAAACGGTGGGAGAATTTTCGAACCTGAGTTTGGGCAGAAAAGAGAGCGGGTTCGCAAGATTCGTAAGGCTGGGCCACTTACCAAAGCGGTTTTGGCCATTAGTCTTTTGGTCAACTTAAGCGGTCTAATCGTATGGGGTGTAATGCGTTATCTGGAAGAGACCCGTTCCCCCGTGGCGATGGCGAAAGAAGAGCAAATACNGGAAATTGACTCGCCANTAAATCAGTCTGCCCTCGAGGATTCGAAAGTTTCTCAGGAAGAGACCGAATCTTCCGATGCAGCCGTTGGCGATGAACTTCTTGAGAGTGCATCGATTGTAGCTTCTAAGGATGATCCCCTGGACTTGGAAAATTTACTTGCAAGCCCCCTTGAATTGCCGGCGGCCGAGATGTTGCCGCCCGTCCAACCCTCAGATCTTGCTTCTGAAGTCATGTTCTTGGACGAAGTTTATGAAGGAAGGCATGTGGTCTTTCTTTTGGATGCCGGGCTCTACATGGTAGATGGAGACGGGGCCATTCCGAAATTCGAAAAAATGAAAGATGCGTTACTTTCATCGATCGTGAACTTATCTCCTAATTCTTACTTCAACCTACTTCTTTACTGGAATTTGCGAGAAGTTTCCTCGTTGGGNAAAACGATTTTGCGAGCTAGNCAGGAAAACAAGAAATACGCCATCGACTGGATTGCGGGTTTGGGTTCGGAATCCGAGACGCTCAAGGAAAACCGCAATCAATATTACCCNAAGGAATTACTCTATGCCAAGCCTTTGCCTGGAGTAGTGGGACCTTGGTATGGATTGACAACTGCNATTAGCTTTGATCCCGACCTCGTCTTCGTTCTTTCCGGAAATCTGCCAGCCTTTTCCCCAAAGGAAGTGCCTCGTTCGCATTATCAGGCGCTTGGAATTAACCCATCCTTAAGGGAAATTGCATCCTCCGCCCAAAATGAGACCAAATCAACCATCACCCCTTTGTTTCGTGAAACTGCAACCAAGTGGTANGTTTCTCTTCCGACCTACAAAGCTCCATCCAACGATTNCCAAGATNTCGAACCACTCGCTCTCAAGCGTTTGGGTATATCGGAAGAACAAGAAATGATTCTTTCCAGTTCCCAAATTCCATGGGAACGAGCCTTCGACAATTTTCTCACCGGTCTTGAGGTTTCCTTTGATAAAATACCCAAGACGCATTTCTTCTTATCCCTTCCGGATCATTCGGTTTGGCCTACTGGTTTAACGAACACGGTTCGAGAATTTGCGGAAAGTTCCAAGGGAAGTTTTGTGGTTAATCCGAATTTTCCTTAGTTTGAGATTTAGGGATTNGTTCAGATGAGTCCANGCAATTCCAATAAGGCGCATGAANGGTCTTTCTCATTNTTAAGACATGTGGCGAAGTTTTTGACTTACTTGTTTGTTTTGTTGGCGACGCATCATTGGAGTTTGGGGCAAGATTCCAATGATTTGATTGATATCTCAATAGCAGCGGATGCATCCGTCTTAAGTCCAGGTGATTCCACTTGGTTGATCTTGGATGTAAAGGTAAGTTCCGGTTGGCACGCCTACTGGAAAACTGCTGGAGAAACCGGTTTTCCTACGAGCATTAAGTGGGAGGTTCCTGACGGGGTGACCATTGGAAAACTAGGTTTCCCCGTTCCTAAGGTTTATGAATTCGAAGACTTGAGCAGTTACGTTCTAGAAGAAAAATTTTCTTTGTTGGCCAAGCTCGAACTTGATTCAGATTGGGATGTGGGGATACCTCTTCTCGTCGAAGGTGAATTCTCAACGCTTTTGTGTAACGAATCGAATTGCGTGCCTTTTGATTCGCAATTCAAGTTGGAGATTCAAACGGAGGGCGAAACTCGAGTTGACCGATCGGTTTCCAGAAAGGTTTCTCAGGCAATGCGCGATTTGCCCCAAGAGCTTCCTCGTGAGTGGAAAGCTTCTCTGGTTTTGCAAGATAAGGCATGGATTTTGACTTTCACCGGACAAAGCCTAAGCGAATTCTCACCCAGCTCCTTCTACTTTTTCCCCGAAGGTGACTTGATTGAGCATGGTTCTGAGCAGACCTTCTCCTTCACCGAGAAGGATGGTGTTCTCAGGGTTCCTCTAGCAATGAATCCCACGGTAGAGGATTCGGATTCACTTAGGGGCGTTCTTGCCCACGGTGATTCCGGTTGGCTGGTTGAAATTGGTCTGGGCGCATTATCGAGTTTCGATAAACCCATGACTCCCTCCACTTCGGGTTCGAAGGAACAAAACGAGAGGGCGCAGAATGACCTGCAAACACTATGGACTCTCCTAGCCATGGTTTTAGTCGCTATGGCAGTTTGGGTTTATGGGAAAACCAACCAACCGGTTCATTCTCGAAAACGTAAGGCATGCGGAAAGGTATTGGCTCTCATTATATTTGGCACGGGTCTTTGGATAGGCTTTCCCAAGTCGTCGGTGGCCGCTGACGGAATAGTTTGGCAAACCTGGTCGCCCGAACTGCAAAGCCGATTGGTGGAAGAGGGGCGGGGGGTGTATGTGGATTTTACCGCCAAATGGTGCCTGTCCTGCCAAGTTAACAAAAGAGTTTTCAAATCGGAGCGGGTGGTTCAGGGATTCAGGGATTCTGAGATTGTTGCCTTACGGGCCGATTGGACCAAAAGGGGCCCCATTATTTTAGAAGCTTTGCAGGAACACGGTCGGGAGGGAGTTCCGCTGAACCTCTACTTTCCTCCCTCGGAATTCGCTCCGTCCAATCCGCGCTCAATCCTTATGCCGGAAATTCTGACGGAAAAGATCGTGCTTACCGTTTTGGAGACGGAAGAAGCTTACTTGAATCCTAAGGCCGACGGCTTTTGGGCTATTTTGGGGTTTGCCTTGCTGGGAGGAGTGATGCTGAACCTTATGCCCTGTGTTTTTCCAGTCATTGGTTTGAAGATCATGGCGTTCGTCAGGCAATCGGGAGAAAACCGAATTAGGATCAAAAGGCACGGATTATTCTTTACCCTCGGTGTGCTTTTGTCCTTTTGGTTTCTCTTGGGAGCGCTTTTGTTTTTGAGAGAAACTTTGGAGCAGGAACTTGGCTGGGGATTTCAGTTGCAGGAACCCATTTTTGTTTTTGCCCTCGCTGTCTTTCTACTGGTTTTTGCCCTGAGCTTGAGCGGGGTTTTTGAAATTGGAGCATCTCTTACGGCTTTAGGGAGCAAGTCCGCGCAGGAGGACGGTTACCTTGGATCCTTTTTTTCGGGTGTTCTTGCAACGGTAGTTGCAACTCCTTGCATGGCACCCTTTTTGGGTGTTGCCATAGGGGCTGCCTTGACCATGGATTGGGCTAGGGCGTACCTTGTGTTTACCTTCATCGGCGTGGGTTTGTCTTTTCCTTACTTGGTTTTTTCTTATTTTCCCAGTTTGCTTTCCAAGCTTCCAAAACCGGGTGATTGGATGGATACTTTCAAGCAATTCATGGCGTTTCCGCTGTATGCAACGGTCGCTTGGTTGCTCTGGACACTACAAAGCCTCCTGTAGGAGGCTTTGTAGTAACAAAAGGTTTGATTGAAAATCAAACCGCTGTGAGAATGGATTAAAGAGCTTCTTCGCCTTGTTCGCCCGTTCGAATTCTGACCGCCTGTTCGACAGGAAGCACGAAAACTTTCCCATCGCCGATCTTTTCGGTTTTGGCGGCTTTCACAATCGTATCGATGACCTTGTCCGCAAGATCATCGGGAACCACGACTTCCACCAAAACCTTCGGTAGAAAATCGATGGTATATTCGCTTCCACGATAAATTTCCGTGTGTCCCTTTTGGCGACCGAAACCTTTGGCCTCCAAAACGGTCATTCCTTCGATCCCAATTTCAGACAGGGCATCTTTGACGTCTTCGAGCTTGAAAGGCTTAATGATTGATTTGATAAGTTTCATTATAGTGAAAAAATAATTGGGGGTGTGTTTAGTTCAGAGAATAACCATTCTCTCCATGTGCCGCTTGGTCAAGCCCCTTTGTCTCATCTTCTTCGGAAACTCGGATTCCTCCGGTGACTGCGGATACGATTTTTACGATGATAAATGTCGCGACCACTGAAAGGGCGATTGCGGCCAGGCATCCCTCTGCCTGAACCGCAAATTGCTCTTTCCAGGTTAGGTATGCGCCGTCTTCATTTTGACTTATTCCCTGTCCTCCGAGAACTCCGGTTTGACCCAAGTAGGAGACCATCAGGGTTCCAAGAATTCCACCTACTCCGTGAACCGCGGCAATGTCCAAAGAGTCGTCAACTCCTAGCTTTTCTTTTACGAATCCACAGGCAAAGTAGCATACCAAGCCGGCAACGGCGCCAATGATGACTGCACCCATTGGTCCAACCGCTCCCGATGCCGGAGTAATGGTGGCCAGTCCCGCGATGGTACCGGTTACGATTCCAACCAAACCGGGCTTGCCCGTTTTCTTCCATTCGATGAACATCCATACCAAGCTCGCGGTGGCTGCGGAAATGTGAGTGACGAGCATGGCCATTCCGGCATCACCATTAGCTGCAGCGGCGCTACCGGCATTGAACCCAAACCATCCGACCCAGAGCATAGCGGCTCCCATCATTACCATTCCCGGAGAATGCGGCGGTTTGAGATTGCGGGGAAATCCGCTCCTGCGGCCAAGCATCCAAGCTAGAGTAAGAGCGGAAGCTCCTGCGGTGGCGTGAACTACGATACCTCCTGCAAAATCGATCACACCGGCCTGGGCCAACCATCCTCCGCCCCATACCCAGTAGCAGACAGGGCAATACACCACGATTAACCACAAGCCGCTGAATAGCATAACGGCTGTAAACTTGATTCTCTCGACGAAAGCTCCCACGATGAGAGCGGGAGTGATGATGGCAAAAGTCATTTGGAACATAATCCAAACGGACTCGGGAAAATCTCCATTCATTGATTCCTCAAAGACACCATTGAGGAAGAATTTGCCTTTTCCCCCAATCCAACCTCTCGCATCCTCACCGAATCCGCCTTGAGTGAGGGCAAGGCTGTAACCGACTGCAATCCATATGATGGATGCAAGGCAGGCAACGGCAAAACAATGCATCAGAACCGACAAAACGTTTTTAGACTGAACCAAACCGCCGTAAAAAAGAGCGAGTCCGGGTAAGGTCATGAAAAGCACGAGTGCCGTAGCAGTCAGCATCCAGGCGGTATTTCCATTATTTAAGGGGGTAGGCTCGACGGTATTTCTCTACAATGTTTACCGATTCAACCGAAGTAACGTTGGTTGGTTCGAAATCAGTTTCGGAACTCGCGTTTTGAGCGACGGCCGAGAGGTTGAAGATGATCAGGAAAAAGGCCATCCAATAAGGTTTTAAGAATTTCAAGGTTTCCATTTTTAGCATTTTAGGTGTTTTTGACTGAAACAAGGGGTGCATTTTTTATACCATGAATCAAATTCATTAAATAATGACAA
>NZLE01000072.1 GCA_002692605.1 Opitutia bacterium | reverse complement strand
TGCAGCATCGTCGCCTGGATGTCGTGCACGTGAACCGAATCCTCTACCACATTGAATCCGAGTTCATCGGTGGCTCCGATCGTCTGGCCGACTTTGATGCCACCACCGGCAAACCACATGGTGAAGGCCTGCGGATGATGGTCCCGGCCATTGCTCCGGTTGAGGGCGGCGCTGGCTTCCACCATCGGCGTACGCCCAAATTCACCACCCCAGACGACCAGGGTATCCTCCAGCATTCCCAGTCTTTTGAGATCCTGAACCAGGGCGGCGCTGGCCTGATCCACCTGCTTGGCTTGGTTCCGGACGTTCCCCTCGACGTTGGAGTGGGCGTCCCAACCACTGTGGTAAAGCTGAATGAAGCGAGTGCCTCTCTCCGCCAGCCGACGAGCCAGCAAACAGTTGCTGGCGAAATTGGATTTCCCTTTTTTGACGCCGTAGAGATCGAGAGTCTCCTGGCTTTCCTTGGAAAAATCCATCAGTTCGGGAGCCCGGGCCTGCATCCGGTAGGCCATTTCATAGGCTTCGATGCGGGCATTGATCTCGGGATCCCCCGTCTTACCATGGGTTCCGCGGTTGAGCTTGTTCAGAAGGTCGATGGTTTGGCGCTGCGCCGCGCGGTCGATGCCCTTGGGGTTGGCGACGTGTAGAATCGGGTCAGCCCCTTCGCGGAAGGGAACCCCCTGGTGCTCGGAGGGTAGGAAACCCGATCCCCACATGGCGGAACCGCCACTGAGGTTGCCCCCGCTTCTCATGACCACAAACCCGGGCAGGTCATCGGCTTCGCTTCCGATTCCGTAACTCAGCCAGGAGCCCATGCTGGCCCGACCGGGAATCCCGCTACCGGTGGTCATGAACAACTGGGCGGGCGCATGATTGAAGTGGTCGGTATGCATCGACTTGATGATGGTCAGGTCGTCCGCGACTTTGGCAAGATAGGGCAGTCGGTCCGAAAATTCGGCGCCGGACTGCCCGTGCTTGGCAAAGGGGAACCGTGGACCGAGGACTGCGGCATCCGGTTGGATGAAGGCGTATCTTTGCCCCTTGATCACGGATGGAGGGATTGGTTTTCCTTCCATCTCCTTGAGTTTCGGTTTGTCGTCGAACAATTCAAGCTGACTGGGAGCCCCGGCCATGAACAAATAGATCACCCTCTTGGCTTTGACGGGAAAGCGCATGAAGCCCGGCTCGCCCTGAGCTCCGAAGCTTTCTTTGGCAAGCAGAGAGGCGAGGGCGATCTTGCCAACCCCAATTCCACAGTCCTTGAAAAAATGGCGACGGGTACGATGAAGGAGCGGATGCGTAATCATGGTTTGGTAATGGCTTCGTCCAAGTTCATAATGGCCCGGGCTAGGAGAACCTTCCCGGCAAGTTCCGGGGAGGCTTTGGGATCGGCGGCAATCTCGGACGATTTGATCTCTCCCTTTCGGAGGCGTTGGAGTTGTTGATCGAAATAGGTCTGCAGGACATCCGTTTCGGATTGTTTCGGTGGTCTGGTCAGAAATCGACGGAACAGGGAATGCACGGGGTCGTCGTTCCGTCGATGAACTTCCAGACCCGCCGCTCGGGCAAGCTCGAGGTACATCTCGTCATTGAGAAGGGTGAGGGCCTGAAGGGGGGTGTTGCTCCGGTCGCGTTTGGCCAGGCAGTTTTCGCCCGAGGTTCCGTCGAAAGTCATGAACCCGGCAAACGGGGCGGTGCGCTTGATGAAGGTGTAGACGGACCGGCGATAGCGGTCTTCTCCCTTGGATGCATTCCAACTCTTGTTGCCGAAGGCATGGGCCAGGACGGTGAGCGGTTGCGGAGGGTAGACTCCGGGTCCGAACATCTTGCCTGAAAGCTTTCCGCTTGCCTTGAGCATGTGGTCACGGATCAGTTCTCCGGATAAGCGCAAGCGAGGCCCCCGGGCAAGCAACCGGTTCTGGGGATCCTTTTCAAGCAGGGAAGGGGATGCCTTGGAATCCTGACGATAGGTGGAACTACTGACGATCAGCCGGTGCAACTTTTTCAGGGACATCCCCCGTTTTCTGAATTCCACCGCCAGCCAATCCAGAAGTTCCGGATGATCGGGGGCGGGAGCCTGGGTGCCGAAATCGCCGCTCGTACGAATCAGACCGTAGCCAAAGAAGGAACGCCATGCCCGGTTGACGACCACGCGGTCACCAATGGGGTTCTTGTCACTGACTACCCAACGGGCGAACTCAAGACGATTGAGGGGTTCCTGACCGGCGGGCAGGCCAAAGATATCCGGGATGCCTGACGGAACCACGCCCTTGGGCTTGGTGTATTCGCCGCGGTGGCGCAAAAGGGTGGGTCGTGGGTTGTCCTTCGGGCGTTCGAGCATGACCAAAGTGTGATTTGGACGGGGCATTCGATTACGCAGTTGAGTAATTGGATTTGGCTTCTTGGCAGGCTTACCCTGAGGAAGTCCGAGGTTGCCCCATGGTCCGTCTCCATACTTCCCAACGACGACCACAGATTGTGCATTGGGCAGTGCCTGGGCATGCCAGTCTTTGGCTTGCGGGTTAGGAAGTTGGGAAACGAATTTCCAGCTTTGATCGGACAAAATATGCTGAACTTTCCCATTTTTTGATTTCAGGGAAAGTTGAGCGATGAGCCCGGCTGGACCGCCGCCATTGGAGGCCTTGGCGGTGAGGAAGTTTACGCCTTTTCGAAAATGTTTCTTGATCGGACTGGTTACTGGTTTGCTCCACAAATCGGTTGAACCAATGGAATGTCCGTTAAGGAAGAACTCCACCTTGTCGTCGCAGGTAAAAAAGATTTCGGCCGACTGGGGAAGTTCCTTTAATTGGAATTGTTTCGAGAAATAAAGAGTTTCCTGGGGCCGGTTCCCTTTTGCATTCCAGATCCACCGGGTGTTCGTTTGGACGGTTGCAGGGTGGGTAGGGGCTGGTCTTTCCAAGTATACTTTTTCGAGGTAAATCGATCGCAGTGNAGACAAGTCCCGTGATTTAGCCGTTTCCTTGAGGCTGAGGATATGTTCAGCTTCGACTCCGATCTTGGANNCNCTGGGCTGATTTGCGCTGGAGGTTGCAGAGATACGGAAACGACCCAGACTTGCCACGAAGTGTCTTTCAAAAAGTAATTCGATGGANAAAGNNGTGTTGGCAGGCAGTGGATCAGCGAGNGGTAANATNAGATGATTCTCCTGTCCGATCGCAGAACTCCAGCCAGATGATCCAACNNCATCAATCACCTTATCNGCNCCATTTCCACTTGTTGCAGTAGGTTTCGCAAATTGGACTTTCGAACCATTTGACGTTTTGAGATCAACTTCGCTCAGAAAAAATGTNCCCTTTCTGCCCTCGTAGTAGCATCTGCCCGGACCCTGTCCCGGTAGGCGGTCATCCGTGAGCGCCTCAAGTCGTAAAGCAGTGATTGGTTGGTCGCTGGTAAAGTTAAGATCAAATACATCCCGTTTGGTCACGTCACCCGAAGAATAAATGGAACCATCATCCATCACTTCGAGCTTGGGAAGATTGCTTTTCATGGCAGTTGGGCGGAGTGTTTTCCATGGAGTTGCTTTTTCTGATTCGGATTTATGCCACTTCGTAAATGCATCCTCAAACTNGTCATCGTTTTTTTGAAGCTCGGTGATTTTTTGCGCGATCTGATTTTCAAGTTCGGCTTTNGCTTTGACTTGTTCGTCCGTGTAAAGAAGCAGGTCGGGTTCGTCGACGTTATCGAGCAAACTCATCAGCCCGAAGTATTCGTCATGGGTGATGGGGTCGTACTTATGGGTGTGGCACTGGGCACAGCCCGTGGTCAGCCCCATCCAGACCGTACCGGTGGTGGCGACCCGGTCGACCGCGGCATAAAAACGAAATTCGAGCGGATCAATGCCCCCCTCCTCATTGAGCTGGGTATTGCGGTGAAAACCGGTGGCAATCCTCTGGTCATCCGAGGCATCGGGGAGCATGTCCCCGGCAAGCTGTTCGATGGAGAACTGATCGTAGGGCATATCCGCATTCAGGGCTCGGATAACCCAGTCCCGATAGGGCCAAATGTTGCGAGGGCGATCCTTTTCGTATCCGTTGCTGTCGGCATAGCGAGCCAGGTCGAGCCACTCACGCCCCCATTTTTCTCCATAATGCTCCGATTGCAGCAATTGATCGACCAGCCTTTCATAGGCATCGGGCCGATGATCGAAAACGAAGGCATCCGCCTGTTCCGGGGTTGGGGGAAGACCAATCAGATCGAGATACAGTCTTCTTACCAAGGAATACCGATCGGCTTCCTCGGATGGATTCAAGTCATTTTTGGAAAGATTATCGGAGATGAAGGCATCGATCGGGTTGCGGATCCATCCTTTTTTTCCTTCGGGTACTTTACCGGAGGCAGGAGGCTCAAAAGCCCAGTGCTTTGCATATTCAGCGCCTTCCTGAATCCATCGATCGAGTAATTCCTTCTCTTCCTTGGTGAGGGAGGCATGGGATTCGGGGGGGGGCATGATTTCTTCCGGATCATCCGAATGAATGCGGTAGTGGAACTCACTATTCTCGATCTCTCCGGGAACGATCACATCATTCTTGAGCGCGTCTTCCCGCACGTCCAGTCGCAGTTTGGCTTTTCTGCCCTCTTCATCCGGCCCATGGCAGGCATAGCATTTGCTCGCCAGGAGCGGGCGGACCTCACGATTGAAATCCACGGAGCCATTCGTCGCCAAGGAGACGAGAAGCATTCCCGGCAAGAAGGTAAGACAGGCTTTCACGGTTTTAGAATGTCTCCAAAGACGGATAGCTTACGAGCCTTTTAATTCTTGGGAGGAATTTTGTCCCTGGAAAGCAAGTCAATGAAGTCCTGAGTCTGACGCTCCCAAAGTTTGATCAGACTCCGTTTTTTTCCAGGCATCTTTTCCGCCAGGTTTATGCTTTCCGCTCGATCCTCACGGAGATCATACAACTCCCACGGTTGGTCCTTGGCCGCCACCAATTTGAAGTTTCCCCGTCGCACCGCCCGATGCCCGCCGTGAGCCCACCACAGGTGACTTCTCCTCAGGGTCACGTCTTTGGCGAATGCGGGCAGAAGACTTTTTCCCGGGGCGGTCGGAATTTTCTCTCCTTGCCAGTGCTTCGGTTTGTCGATCCCTGCGCTTTCCAGAAGGGTGGGGACGAGATCAATGACGTGACTGGGCGTATGACGGAGCTCGCCCCTCGCTTGAATGCCGGTCGGCCAATGGGCGATGAGGGGTGTGCTGATTCCACCTTCGTGGACCCAGGTCTTGTGTCTGCGAAAAGGAGTATTCCCGGCGCTTGAGAATCCGGGTCCGAGGCATAGGTACGATTTTGCGCTTCCGAGCGGAGCGTTCGGGTCATGCCCGCCGCTGCGGATCATGATTTCCGCGCTTGCCCCATTATCGGATGCAAAGAGAATCAGGGTGTTTTCGAAGGCTTTCATTCGTTTCAGTTGTTCGATCACCCTGCCGATTTCCCGGTCCACGACGTCGATCATCGCAGCGTGAATGGCCATCTTGGTCGCCTGGAAAGTCTTTTGCTCTGCGGACAACTGTTCCCAGGGAACCGGTCTGTCGATCTCCCCGGGGCCAAGTTTCCTAATGGCATCGGGGAAGGGATAGGGAGGGCCGAGGTCCGGTTCGAGTTTTGAAAGAGTGGTGTCAAGCAGACCCATTTCATTTTGTTTGGCGAACCTTCGCGCTCTTATCTTATCCCAGCCGGCAAGATAGCGTTCCTCATATTTTCGGATAATCTTTTGCGGAGCATGAAGCGGAAAATGAGGGGCGATGAAAGCGAGGAAATGAAAGAAGGGTTTGTCCGCATGGTCGTTTTCGTGCCCGATCAGGCATTCGATCGCATGGTTTGCGGTTGCGGTGGTGGAGTAATAATTTTGCGGTTCACGCTCCTTGGTGAAGGGTACGTCATTGAGCAGATTGCCTTGTGAGGAAAAGAAGTTGCCCTGGTTGTTGACCCGCCAGGATTCGTGGAATCCGTTTTCCAGGACTTTGCCATCGATATGCCACTTCCCACTATGATAATTACGGTATCCCGCCTCACTCAGGAATTCGGGCAGGAGAGGCGCCCAATTCGGCCTGATGCCTCGCCCGCCACCCTGCTTGATGCCCGGCAAGGAGTCCCGTCGGATTTGCTGAGCGTAGTAACCCGTCAGTAAGGACCCCCGAGTGGGCCAGCATCGCCCGGTGTTGTAGAACTGAGTGAATCTCAATCCGTTTGCGGCCAATCCGTCCAGGTGAGGCGTGTCAATTTCTCCTCCGTAGCAACCCAGGTCGGAATAGCCCATGTCATCCACCAGGATGACCAAAAAATTGGGCTTCTCGGCTTTGCCATGGGAATGAATCGCAATCAGCAAAGGCCAAAGGAATGGTAATGGAATTTTTTTCATGTTTTGGATTGGGTCGGTTCTCCGTCAAGGGAGACAATCAAAGGTCACACCTCCCTGATGCCGTTCTCCGGACATGATTTTCCTGGCAAGATTGATCACTTGATCCTGGTGTTTGATTACGGTCAAATCAGCGATCCCTGCATTTTGCGGAGAAGACAGGGAAAGCCGGATTCGATCCATCAGAATGGGAATCTTGTAAACCAGCCTAACCTTTTGATCCGGCAGCAAGTCTTCGAGCAGGATGGTTTGATCGGGAAGGGGAATTCCCATGTGCGCCATCTCCAACCGGAGCAGGGGAATCTTATCTTCAACCCTAAAATGGACCTCAACCAAACAGCCCGGGCGGGTAGTTGCGATGGTGGCGATTTCGGTTCCCCGCGAGGATACGGTGAGTTCGTCCCTTTCGTTGAGAAGATGGATTCCGACGTGGGCATGAAAGGGAACCGAATAAACGGTTCCCTCGAAAGAGCCCTCCTGCGTGAAACTCTTGATGAGACCGGTGTGACTGCCTTCGGTTCCCAACCCGGCAACGTCAAAGGATTGAGCTTTGCCGCGCCAGGGTCTGATTTCACTGATCCCTCCCGCCAATCCTTTTCGGGGTTGGTCATGTTTCGAAATCATCTCCCGAAGAGCGAACTCCTGCGCCTGGTTGTATCCCTTGTCCAGATGGGAAGGCCACCACATCACGTGGAGGGCGGATACCCCATGATTGCGAAGGTAAAGCAGTTGTTGGAGGGACTTCTCATGACTTGCATTGAGGGAGGCGTATTCGCCTATAAGCATGTTGTCAAAGCCGGAACTGTGGGCTCCTTGTCCGACGTTTCGCTCCCGTTCAAAGTAGGTTCCATACCTGGAAAAGCCGAATCCGGCGCCGGTGGTCAGGAGCCAGTCAATGGGGGAGAGCCGCTTTTTCCCTTCGGAAATTCCGATGATCGAATCAAACACGTAGCTGTCGGGAATCTGATGGCACTTGATCATTTCCGGCGGGAATCCGGCCAACAGGCATTCCCGGTAACTGGTTCCGACTCTTCGCGACACCAGAACGCGGTTGTATTCGACCCATTCCCGGAAGAAGCGGTTTTCAAAATCGTATTTGTCCCAATCCCCCCGCAGGAGATTTCGCGGAGCGTCAAAAAAAGCGCCGGTGAAGTTCGTCTTCATTATCCGGTTGATGGATTCGAGTTCCCCATAGAGTGCCCGGAGGTAGTGAAAGAAGCCCGTCAAATTACCCGGATTGTAGTCGCCGATCGAGTCGGTTCCCGAAACGATCTCGTTTTCGTGATTGGGTTCCACGGCAATGGTCATTTCCGGATTGCTGCGGTAAGCGGGGGCCAATTTCCGGTAGAAGGCGCGCTGAGCGTAAGTGTATAGCTTGTTGAGGGCTTCGCTCTCAAAATGCTGGGTTCCGTAATCGAAGAGAGTCTCACCGAAATACCCCCCTCCGACCGGATCATTCTTATGGTCCAGCAGCAAATACTCGGGGAGTCCGCTTCCCGGATTGATTTTGGAGGATATCGGCTTCATCCTTCGAATATTCCAACGGTGGCTGAATCCGGCGGACCAAACCGTGGGAATTCCCCGGTTGTAATCCAACACTGATTTTCTCCAAGACGGAGCGCGCGAGATTTTCGGCCAATCGATCCCTTCGACCCACTCCTGGTACGAACGGTTTTCGATTTCTCCGGATTTGACCAGTGGGGACCAGTACTGGGCGCTGCCCAGATAATTGTAGAGACCGTTTTTGACGTAGGTTCCATCGGGGAATTCCCCCCAGGTCGCCGAGTCTCCGCCGTGTTCGTCCTGAGGGTCGAACCAAAAGAGGTTTTCCATTCTTCCTAGATTTTGGGATTCGATTCTCTTGCCTGAATCAATGAGTCCCAGGGTGGATTTGACCTGCTCGGGTTGACCGCTGTTGAAATCACGATCCGGGTAAACGGAATCAAAGAGTTGGCAGTCGGCGGTTCCCAAATCCAAGGGGAAGGTCTTTGCTTCGGGCAGTAACTGATGGAGCCTTTTCCGGTCCGGTTCCTGGACAAGCAGTCGATTCAGTCCCTGAGTGAGCAAGGAGTACCTGCCCGGTTCGCCCGGGAAGGAGATTCGCCGTAGGATTTCCCCCGAAGGAGAATAGAGCAAAACCATGGGACTTGGAGTTTCCACCTTGCCGGAAATCACCGCCAATTCATCTCCTGGCCGAGAGGGTGAGAAGTCGCCTACGCACAGATCAAAGGGCGGCTTCATTTCCCGTGCTACCCGTATCCCGCCGATTTCTCCACCGGCCCGATTGAATATGCGTATGGTATTCGTCCGAGACGAAGACAAGGGCCAGGTGGCGAAGAATCCACGGCCCTTCGCATCCTTGCCCGCCTCGATGCCCACGCCTCCTCGAATCTCAGGAGGGTAGGCGAGAAACTGAGTCTCGCAGACTTGATGGGGAGAAAGGATCCGAACTACCGTATGGTTCGAGGAATGCGGACCTTCTCCGACTACAATTCGCGGGGCAAGCCGGACGGGGGGGCGTTCGTTCGGTTGATCGGCGCCTCTTTTGGTTTCCGCATCCAAGTCCAGATGGCGGTATGAAGCAAGAGTTACGCTTACGCTCCTTTGATCCTCGTAACGCAGGGTTTCCACTGCGGCCGTTTGCTTGGCCAGGCCTTCGATCCCAATGCCGAGGCGATCGGTCTGCAACCGTTTGCCTCCGAGGGTTGCCCGAAGTCTCAACGCTCGATTCGCTTGGATCAGTCGGAGGTTCCGAATTGTGAAAGTTTGATTCTCCAAATCTCCGAAATCGATTCTGAAACTTTTGATTTCCGTACCCAAGCCTTCTCCATCCCTGCTCAAGTCCAGGACCTGCCAGGCCCAGTTTTCCCCAGAACGAACCTTGGAATGCAAGCGTTTCATGCCTTGCTCGGTCCGATAATAAAAGGTGAAGACTTCAAAATCCCCTGGGACTTGGCATTCGAAAGCCAACACGTAAGGAGTTGCGGGATTATGGTTTTCCACGAAACCATCAAGGTAGACGTAGGGATCGGAGCCGGAAGTCAGGATGCGATAGGAACCGTTCCCTTGCTTCGTGAAGGTAAGGTCATGGGTTCGTCCGGAAAGACTAAGGGGGCTGAACGCCAACCCATCCGCTTCTTGCAGCTTTTCTCCCCTTACGGGAAAAAGGGAAAGAAAGATCCAAGCGGCAAGCGTATGAACCGCCCGCCTGGGAGTAAACCTAAGCCTGCTCATCAAGAATGATTACTCTTTATCGGTGACGGGAGGGTTTTGATCGGGCAAAACCTCGGCGTTGATTCTTTTGGTTATATTTTTGGTCACCACCTCGCGAAATCCCTCGTTGCTTATGGAGTTGGCCCATTCTATGGCGGCATCCGGATCCTGCCGAACAAGACCATGAGCAAATCCGTTGAGGGCAAAATCTCTTTTCCATCCGTCTTTCATGGCATTCAATTCGGTTGCCGTGACGTTCGGATCATGTCCGTTGACGCCGACTGCGAGTCTCGCGTAAGCCGTAGAGAGGGCGGAACGCTTGGCTTTGGTGGATTCCAGGGAATTGGCAAATTCCACCGCTTCAAGGGGATTCTTGTCGAAGACACCACTTTCAATCACTCGTTGGGCCGTACCGGCTTGCAATTCGGGTTCCTTGTATGAGCTCACCCACTGCTTCAGGGTTTCCTTATCCCTTCCCCGGATGACCCGTTCGGTGAATTCACGGGTTAGGGACTCCGCCTTTCCCTTGTCTTTTTCAAGGAAGTGATCGATCAGATCGTTGGCGTTCTCAACTTGAAGATTCCCAACGTTGCCATCGGAATTCCTGAGAACCTCATCGATCATACCGCTGGAGAATTGATCCATAAGCGGGATTTCCCGAGAGTTGGTTTTTTCCAGGTAATTTTGGACCTGGGGAGATTTGAGGTCCAGGTCGGCATAGTAATCGAACATTTCCTGCGGACTTCCCTTAGCCCATCCCTTGAGGATCTTGGTGAAAGCCGGGTCTCCCTCCTTGAGCAGATCCTCGGCTACGGTTTTCCCTCCGACTTCTCCGACTTTCATCCAGAACTTTTTCTGAAAATCTCCACCTAGCGGCAGTTTCTTCTCCGCATAGGCAAGGGCCAGAGTCTCTCTGGCCCGTTTCCAATTCCCGACGTTCAGGGAATTGAGAAAATCCCGGGGAGAGGCTTCCCCTTTCAAAAACTGATCGAGCTCCCTCTTCCACTTGGGATCCGAAACAAGCTTTGGCTGAGGCTTGTCGCCGGGGGCTTGTGGGATTTCATCGGGTGATTCCGCTAAAGACGATCTCTCAACCTGGGGATCCGTTGGAGGAGGCCCGTTCGGGTCACGGACAGGGGATGATGGGGGGGATTGGGCGATATCCTTTCCAAGCTGCTCGAGCTCGGCGATCAGTTGTGCGGTTTCTTGAACGAATGCGTCTTCCACTCCCTCGGATGCGGGTTCCTTATCGGAATGGGTAAGAAAATGGAAGAGTGGGATGACCAGTAGGGCTGTCCCTGCCAAAGCCGTTTTTTTCCAACTCAAATTCACGGTGTGAAAGTAAGAGGAGGTTTTCTTCAGGTCAAACGTTAGCTCAGGGCGAAGAAAAGATTATTTTGGCAGAGGGAGAAGTCTTAACGGATCGATTGATCGCCGTCGGGGTTTTCGTTGGTTACCGAGCTGTAGAACTTACCCAAGGTGGTAAGCTTTCCACTTTGGTCAAAGAGGGAGGAGCTCGTTCCCACGGCCTCATGGATGCCGAAGGAGAACCAGGCGTATCCGGCAATCCAGTTTTGTTTTTCCATCCAGGGGAGTACGTTTTTCATGAATTTGAGAACCTCTTCCGGGGAATGGCTGTTCTGCCCGACGGTCTTGGCCCCCCAATCGGCGACCGCGAACTCCGATATCAGCAAGGGCCGCCGGCCATACGCCTCGTAGACTTGAGCCATCCGTTCCTTGAATGCTCTTGGGCTGGTGGCGCCATACCAATGAACCCCGATATAATCGATGCGATAGTTTCGCTTGTCCGCCTCACGCATGAAATCTCGCATCCAAGTTCCGCGCACGCCCTGCGTGCTGTCATCGACGTCGCTCAAGGGATTCGCGCAGGCGGGACTGCACAGGGGAACGCCCAATTCCTCCAGCACGGGCCAGTACTTCAGGGCGTCCTGGTAGGGCATGTTGGCCTGCTCCTTCTTGTCCGGCTCATTGAAACCGAGTACGCGTTTGGTCACGCCTGACTGAATCTGGGGAACGATGTGCTTGCGGACGGATTGAACGAAGCCGTCCATGCCCCAAGCTCCCCAAGCCATGGGCATGAATTCCATCTTCGAAGGTTGTTCCTCGACGAGTTCCATCCCCCAAGAATAATTCCAGTAGGAGCGGGTGGCTTGGATCTTGGGCAGGTTTTCCTCCACGCTTCCGCTTTGGTTGCTTTTCCGCAAGGTGAAGCAGATGCCTTTCTTGCCATCAAGGGCGAGGTTTGCGGGAAGAGGGTCCGCGTCGATGGAAACTTCCGTCTGGCTGCCGGGAGTAAGCTCCGCAATCCGGTCGCGGGCGGCGAAGGCGGGTTGCCACCACCATCCGGCCTTGTCCCAGCATTGTCCGTAGTTGAAGTCCGCAATCAGGGTGTAATAGGCGGCCAGGGCGCCATCCCGATCCCCTTTCTTGTAAAGAGCTTCACCCTTCAGGTAGGTGATGGTGGCGAGTTCGTTGAGCGTGGCGTATCCTTTGGCCTCGTCCTTGCCGGGGAGTTTGGTGATCTGGTTGTTGGCCTTTCGGGCGCTTTCTCCCCAAGTTCGGTTGGCCTGGTTGGCGAGCCTTTCCACTTCGTTCCAATCCTTTTTGCCCATGGCTCCCCAAATCTTTGCGGTTACCTGCCATGCCTCTTCGGCCAGACAGGTATGCGCGGGCATTAGGAATTGGGCCATGCATGTGGTGGAAAGGAGTAGGCTTTTGCGAAAGTTCATCATCTTTGAAGGGTTATGAGCAATCGGACTGTCCGGGAAAGACAATCGGAAATTATTTTGGATTGTGCGGGCGAAGACGAATTCTCTCATGAAAATGAAATCGCTCAACCCTTTATTTGAAAAGGTTGGCTTAAAAATCTTCGTGACTTGAGTCCCAAAAGGGAAAAGGAAAGAGAAGGTTAAAGGCTTTGCTTTGTTTGAATTTTGACTTACAAATTGCCATAGATGAATGGATTCTTCGAAATTCACCTAAGTCATCGCAGAAATCAGACGACTATTTTTGAAGAAAAAACCTAGACAAACAAAAGACCTAAATGCATGAGAGGCGATCATTCCCTGAATAACAAGTGATCATTGCAGGAAGGTGTCTTGTATCATGAAAATGATGAAATCAGACAGAAATGGGTAATGAATTTGTAGAACTATCTTTTAATTTCATTTTTATGTTTTCAACTACATGCTCCGCGTCCTCGGCGACACTTAGAAATCTGCCGGAACCCCAAGTGTGCAACCAATTGAGTCCTAAGAAATAGACTCCCTGAGCTTCACTGATTCCTCTGTTGTGACGCGGTCTGCCTCGCGAATCAAGACAATCGATATTCAACCACGAATAATCTGCGACAAAGCCCGTGCACCAAAGAATTGAGGTAATGCCAGAATCAAACGCATTGACGTGAGTGATCTCCTTTGGAGGACGCCATAATTTTTCAAATGTGGGTTTCTCCGGAACGTTCAATTTCAGATCAGCAATATAATTGTCAATCATTGAGCAAATTCGCAGGTAACTTTCGTCAGCCCTGTCTAGGTTTTCCTCTAAATTCGGAGAAAAATAAATGTCCGAACCTTCAATGTCTCGTACGGTTCCATAAAGTTGAAGCCCATTGGAGGCGTACTCACGCAGGTCGATTTCATGACCGCCATCCCGTCCTGACAAATAGTGATTAGTCTTTGCTTCCGTAGCCTCAGGGTTGGGTTGTTTGTCAATGGGAACCGCATACTCTCCAATCTCATACAACCAATCCGTTGCATCTCTTCCACGGTAGATTCGAGGGCTCCGCGGAGCGGCTCCAACGGAAAGGCTAACTTCTCTATCAGCCAGCCAGAGATCTTCCATCATTTGAACCCCTGACTGCCCAGTGCCTACAACTAGGCAAATGCCTTTGGGAACGTCGGAAGGTCTTTTGTAAGCTTTTGAACTTATTTGGGTAATTCGGGGATCTAGTTTGGAAGCGAAATCCGGTTTTATCTGACGGTCGTAGGAACCAGTCGCTAAAATAACGGATGAGCTAATCCAAAGGCGGTCAGAAGATTCGATTTCAATCTTACCGTCAGCTCTGGCTTCAACTCTTTGGACGGTAATGCCTTCGCGAATGGGAGGATTGAATGACTTGGCGAAGCCTTCCAGGTAATCCACAATCTCATCCCTAGGCATGAAACCGTTGGGATCCTTACCGCCATACTCCCATCCGGGTAGACGGCACTGCCAGTTGGGTGTTACGAGGCAAAAGCTGTCCCAGCGGTCTTTTTTCCAAGCGTGGAAACGCTCCGAGCGTTCTAATACCACATGATCGATCCCGGACTTGCTAAGGTAGTAGGAGGCGGACAACCCAGCCTGACCACCCCCTACGACAACGACTGATGCGAACTCTTGTCTCTTATCCTTCACTTCATGCAAATACAAGTGACTGTTTCCTCAGGTTTGAAAGACTTTGCCGCCGTCACAATTCTAGAGATCTGACTATCGGCTGAAGTGCAGCGAAAACCGTATTTTTCCATGACACGTTGGGAAGCCAGCTCCAATCCGTCGTTACTCAGTTTTACGAAATCTTGCACAGGGTAAGACTTTCCAACTTCCAGAAAGTTGAGAATGACCGTTGAAGGGGAGTAACACTTTTCAATTTCTCCATCAGGCCACTTTACTGTGAATGATACTTCAGGCATTTTAAATTCAAAGCCCAAGATAAGGTTCCGTCGAATGATTCCAAACCAAGTGCCGTTCACCTTTGCAGAACAGATGAAGAGATGTTCCTTCGACGACCTGACCAATTACGCGGGCATCGATTTCTCGGCTATGGAAAACGCTTGTTATTGATTCGGACTTATCAGGCCTTGCCGCCAAAAGAAACCCATAACTTGGAAATGCCCCTAGCCATTTTTCCAATTCTCCGTCTGGACTTTTAATTGATTCAAGATCAATCTCTATGCCTACCTTCGAGCATTCTGCAAGCATCAAGGCGGTACCTACAATACCCCCTTGGCTGATGTCTTTTCCAGCTGTGAATAGCCCTCGCTCCGCCATGGATGGAAGAAGCTCACAATCCTTTCTTAGCCTTTCTCCGGGAACCTGTAGAAAAGCGGCAAAATTCTTACTTGCACCAACGTAAGAACCTCTCTGATCAGTAGCAGCGATGAGTGCGTCACCCGGTTTTGCCTCAAAACTCGTTATCAAAGATTCAGCTTTTCCAAATATAGTTGCTGCAAGTTGCGGACGGTCGGTATTAAAATTCGTGTGCCCTCCCACGATGGGAATTCGATAAGCCTTCGAGGCCTCGCTCATCCCTCTTAAAATTTCGCTTGCTGTATTTCGGTTGGGTGCCCAAACCGCATTTGTCAAACCAGTGGCTCTTCCTCCCATTGCAAGAATGTCAGAATGATTCACCATAACTGCGCACCATCCGGCAAACCACGGTTCGGCGGCAACAAACTCGTTCATAAATCCCTCCATGGCAACGAGTTGCCATCCATTTTTATCGGGGATGGCAGCCGCATCATCTCCTGGGAAACCGATGCTTTTCCTCGTCAATCCGAGTTCGGAGCAGGTGTGGTTGATATCTTTTTTGCCTAAGAGATCCGGATTTTTAGCGAATGCTGCGGCAATTGAAGCGGGGCTAATCATGCAGCCTTCTTTTTACTTAGTGTGATCCAACCCCTGCATGGATTCGAGACGATCCCAAAGGCCTGAAGATTTGCCTTCATCTTGATGTGGGTTTGCCCATGTAATTCAAGGCTTTCCAACTCTTCCCAATTCAATCGTTTGAATAGTGGAACGTTTCGGAGTTGTACGTGAGCAAGAAAAAGATGACATCCGTAGTGGCGGGCAGTACCGACAGCAAACCGAATGAGTTCGGGACCCAAGAGACCAACACGACGATGGCTCACAGCGACAGATAGGCGAGAACCCCACCAGACTCCTTTTTCCGGTTCGTGGATTCGAACCGTGCCGACCACTTCGTAGGCTTCCGATGCAAGGGTCGAAATGGCTACGATTGGCATCATATCTTTATCAATTTCATCTCGATCATGGTATTCAAAGATTCCTTGTTCCATAACGAACGTGCGGTAACGAAGTTCATCGGAACCAAGAAATTCCCAAGGTTTTGTGGCTTTGCGTATCAGAAAATCCGGAGAAATGAAGCCCTTTGTTTTTTTAATCAGCATGCCATGGATTTTTGTTTACTTAAAATCTTGATCCTTTCGAAGGCGGATAGCGCCGAACAAGCTCCACATTTTCCGCAACCAGCTTTGATCATATCGGAGCTCATGCCTGAACGAAGTATCATCTCCGCCAAGGGTTCGAGAACTGCCTTCATGAAATCAGGTGAAGGGGGAGGGTGACTTTCAAGCGAAGTGCCGGAGACAGGCACAAAAGGAACTACGAAGGGGTACACTCCCATAGATGTAAGTTTCTCGCAGGTTTCAAGAATTTCCTCCACGGTGTCTCCCAGACCTGCGAGAATGTAAGTCGAAACCTGTCCCCATCCGAAAACTTCGACCGCAACGGAAAAACTTTCGAAATACCTATCGAGAGAAACCTCGGATTTTCCAGGCATGATTTCCTTTCTCAAGATCGGATTCACGACCTCAAGATGCATACCCAAACTGTCAATGCCCGACTCTTTCATACGGACATGCCAGAGATCGTCACTCGGTGGTTCGCATTGAGCTTGCAGTGGAAGATCAACGGCTGCCCGAATGGATTTCGCGCAATCGGATAAAATGCGTGCTCCGCGATCTTCGCTTGAAGGAGTGCCCGTCGTCATAACCATGTGTTTTACACCGTCCAGCAAGTAAGCTGCTCGGGCAACTTCGGCAAGCTGTTGCGGGCTTTTTCGCGCAATGGTTCGACCAGCCGCCAAGCTTTGCCCGATTGCACAGAATTTACAGGTGTTTTTCTTGGATTGATAACGTATGCAGTTTTGCATGACGGTGGTTGCCAGAACGTCCTTGGAATGTAGTTGAGCAATGTGGCCGTAGGGAACGCCATCAGCAGTTGAAAGATCAGTGAACTTTGCCTTTTGGGGAAAATGGACCTCACAAAAAAAAACGTCATCCTTGAAGATTCGGGCCGAACCATCTTCAGACGGAACCTCAATTAGATAGGGGGAATCGAATGCACTTGCGGTATGGACTGGCACCATGACCGTCAATCCATCAATGGTGAGAGCCTTATGGTCCGTAGGGCCTGCTCCTCCTCGACGGCTTTTGGCCCCGGCTCTGGGATCCAATAATCGGACTCCACGAGTCTGCAAATCCGTTATTATTTCAGCGACTTGCATGAGCGGAAGATTGGGGTTGCTCAGTTTTCGGCTTCGTATGATCGGGTAGTACAGATCGCGTTTCGGCAGGAGCGCGGTTATGATAAAGCGAAAGAAGCTCCGGACGCGCATAATGACCGACCGAGTCTAACATTCTTTTGCGTTTCGTTATAAGGTTGAAATCGAGATCCGCGTACAAAATGCCCTCACCTTCGGTAATAGGAGGTGCAAGATGGCGCCCCTCCGGAGAGATGATGCAAGTCATACAGCCCTTTCTAAGAGTTTTCCTTAGAGATTCGTCTGGACTCAGACTTTCAATTTGTTCCTCGTTTAACCAGCCCGTGGCGTTCACTACAAAGCAACCTGACTCCAGCGCATGATGACGCATAGTCACTTCAATTTGTTCGCTGAAAATGGGTCCTACCATACTGCCGGGAAACTGGGCGGCGTGAATTTGCTCGTGTTCGGTCATTAGGGCATAGCGAGCAAGCGGATTGTAATGTTCCCAACAGGCAAGAGCTCCCACTCGGCCGAAGCGAGTCTGGACTACCCGAAGGCCGGATCCGTCTCCCTGTCCCCAAATCATGCGTTCGTGATAAGAGGGTGTGATTTTTCTTCTCTTAAGAAGGAGCGAACCATCGGCGTCAAAGATCAACTGCGAATTGTAGAGAGAACCATGATCACGCTCGTTTATGCCAAGAACAACAACAACTTCATTCTCCAAGCATTTTTTGGCAACCAATTCGGTTTCCTCGGAGGGTACCTTAACTGCCTGCTCATATAACCTGATGTGCTCCTTCCCTTGACTGACTGGAGGAGTGACGAACGAGAAATAAGGATAATAGGGAATAAAAGTTTCTGGAAAAACAATGAAGTTCGCACCGTTGGACGAGGCTTCTTCAATGGCATCCAGAACCAACTCCGTAGTAGCTGCTCGGCTGCTCAAGTTGGGGGCGATCTGTATTGCTGCTGCCTTGATCATTGGTGGTCAGGAAGCGTAGAAACTTTAAGGTTTAAACCAACCTTAGATAAGTTGCTTAATCAAACGGTCCAAGTATCAACAATGAAGGCATTGTCTCGGGCGTGGATTAGGCTCAAATCCAGAACATCCTGGGGTGCAATCGGTATGATTCCAGGCAAAAGGGAAGGTTCGCCGTGACCGTACAAAGCCTGCAAAGCGAAACGACAACAATATACCTTACCACCTTCACTCATAAATTTCTTGAGGTTGTCGGCAAAGTTTTGATGGCCCGGAAAGGCTGCGTCTCCGAGAGTGGGAAATCCGCGTTGCAAGCCGAGTGTTACTCCAGGACCGTAGAGCAAAATCGAAGTTTCAAAGCCTTTCCGATTGAGCCGGATGGCGTTTAGCATGTTTACCAAACCGATCGATCCTTCGAATGCTACTGTATGAAACTTGACCAGTGCCTTTTGACCTGGTTCGGCTTGAACGTCTTCAAAGACTTTTTCCTCATAATCTACGAATACGTCTCCGTCTTTATGTTTTTCTAGTGTAATTTCTGGCATTTGTTATCTCCAATTGGGGTGAATGGTTGAGTAGATAATCCAAGGTGGCAATTCGCGTGCCAAAGATTTGCAGTCTATTGAAAAAGACTAAATCCTGCAGCCAGTTTAAATTTTTGCTAATGAGCTGAATCGATCTCACTCATTTACAGAAAAATTTAGTCAGGGATGACCTTAGCTTGAATGTAGGTATATTGGTCAATCTTCGTGACTGGAGTCCCAAAAGGGAAAAGGAAAGAGAAGGTTGAAGGCTTTGCCTTGTCTGAATTTTGACTTACAACTCCCTTTCGGTTGAGGGGAATCGTTTGCGGAGACTGCTGTCGATGGGTTCGGCTTTTCGGCGGCTCCACCATTCGGATGCCCGCTTGGGGTCGTAGGATGGATTGGGGATGGGCAAACGGGCGAGTACTTCATTTCTCCACTCTAGGAGCTTTCGTTTCAGATCGGCAACCTTACCTTTTCTTTCCCCGGCCAAGTTGATGGATTCACTGAGGTCATTGGCGATATGGTAGAGTTCGAGATCATCGGTGCCATCGAGGTATTCGATCAGTTTCCAATCCCCTTCGCGAATGGCGCTTGCGGGACGGTCATGGTGATAATGGGGGTAGTGCCAATGGATTGCCTTCCGCTTAAGCTTGGCCAGTGGGTTTTGCAGAAGAGGAAGCAGGCTGAGCCCGTCCATGGTCTGGTTTCGGGGCAGACTGCCATCTCCGACCTCCACGAAGGTCGGATAAAAATCATAGGAAATCGTCGGTTCGGAACAAGTGGTTCCCGCTTTGATTCGCTTGGGATGCTTAACGATCAGGGGTACTCTGATTCCTCCCTCATGAAGGGAGCCTTTCTCCCCCTTGAGCGGAGTCAGATCGCTCACGACTTCATCAACGCGTTCATCGTAATCGTAGCGTTTGTTCAAGCCGCCGTTGTCCGAAGTGAATACCACCATGGTATCGTTGGTTAGTCCCAGAGCGTCCAATGCCCGAACGATTCTTCCGACCTGGTCATCCACTTCCTCGACCAGTCCGGCGTAGACCGGGTGGGGGAGGGAACGATTTCTTTGCTTGGCCCGCTTGCGGTACTTATCGACCAATTCGGATTTGCTGGCGAGCGGTATGTGAACGGCATAGGGGGAAAGTATGAGAAAGAAAGGCCTTTCCCTGTTCTTGCGGATGAAGGATTCGCACAATTCGGCCTCGTAATCCGTCCGGAACTGATCCGGAGCAGGTTTTTCGATCGTGGGATCGGTTGCCTTGAAGCGACCCGGTAAGTGCGGTCCATTGATTTCCGCGGCAAAATCATAGCCCTGCTTGTCCGGACCGAACTTGTCTCCCCGTCCGAGGTGCCACTTCCCGACGTATCCCGTGACGTAACCGGCTTGCTTCATCGATTCCCCAACCGTGACCACGTCCAGAGGAAGTGCCATGGTTGTCTGGGGGTTGATGACCCGTTCGAATGGACGCCAATGACCGGGTATATGCGCGGTGATTCCGATCCGTACCTGGTTCTGTCCGCTTTGCACGGCGCAGCGGGTCGGCGAGCAAACCGCTCCCGCCGCATAGAAGTCGGTAAAGCGCATGCCGTCCTTGGCCAGTTGATCGATGTTGGGCGTATCGATGAAATCGTTTCCGTAACAGCCGAGGTCTCCCCATCCGAGGTCGTCGATGAATATGAAGATGACGTTGGGGCGGACTTGCGTTTCCGCCCGGGCCCAGTTTGCCGAAGCTAGGAGTAAAACGCCAAGTAGGAAGCTTTTCATTTTCATTTGATTGGTTGAGGCCTTAGTTCGGCATCCCCTCTCACCGGAAATAGGGCGTCCTCCGTTTCCAATTGCCTACTCATCAAACGAATCATTTCATTGGTTTTCCCGGTGTTTCCAAGAGCAAGATTTTTGGTTTCGTAGGGATCCTTTCTCAAATTGTACAATTCATATTTGGGTAAGGGCTTTTTGCTCTTTCTTTTTCCTTCACCGTCGAGATATCGATAAATCAGTTTCCAGTCCCCCTTGCGAAAGGAGGTGAAATGGGAGCTCCGGTGCGAATGTGGAAAATGGCACATGAATTGATCGGTTCTTTCCTTATTGATTCTTCCGGAGAGTTGGGGCAGAAGGCTCACGCCATCGACCTGATGCTTGGCGGGTGGGGTGGTGTTGGAGGCGTCCAAGATCGTAGAAAATATATCCATCACCGTTCCGATCTGCTCATGGTGGAGATGGTTGCGGGCGATCTCAAAGGGATTGCCTTGCCCAGTCTTTGCCCAGCCGGCAATGAAGGGAACCCGGATTCCACCTTCGTAGCAGGTTCCCTTTTTTCCACGGAGCGGAGCGGAGCTGAAATAGCCATAAGTGTCTCCCAGCGGCGCGTCGGATCCGTTGTCGCCGACGAAGAGCATCAGGGTATCTTCAGCCACTCCTTGCTCTACGACGTGATCCATGAGGTCACCCAATGATTTGTCGATTCCCTCGATGAGTGTGGCAAAGGATTTGGCGGACCTTGGTTTTTTTGAGCTTTCGTAATTCTTGATGAATCGCGGATCGCTCTGGAAGGGGCTATGCACTGCATAGTGGGACATATACAAAAAGAAGGGCTTTTCCATTTGAAGTGATCGGTTGATTGCTGCCTTTGCCTCCAAAGTGATGGCTTCGGAGAGGAAGGTGTCGGTTTTATGGTACTTCTCCAATCCCGGAACGGCCCGTCTTTTTCTCTTGGGGTCTAGGTTCCCGTATCCGTCTTCACCGAAATAACTGCCCGGAGCGCCAAACGAACATCCGGCAACGTTAACGTCAAACCCCAGTTTGGTCGGATCTTCCCCTTCATAACCGATGGGGGCGAAATGGGCCTTTCCGGCAAAGATGGTATGATAGCCATTGGATCGCAGTATGGAGGGTAGGGTCGTGTCCTTTGAGGTGAGTCCTTCCCACTTCCAATCCTTCGGGCCGGCATTTTTACTTTCCGGGCTTATGAATTGGGTGATGCGGTGTCTTGCGGAATTCTGCCCCGTCATGATCGATGCCCGGGTGGGCGAGCAGACCGATTGGGCGTAAAATTGGGAAAAGCGAACTCCCCGTTTGGCCAATCGTTCCATGTTCGGGGTCCGGTACCAGTCGTTGAGGGGATGGCGTTCGGGCATGCCCTTCTCATCGGCGAGCATAGGGACGGAGGTGTCCATCAGACCCATATCATCGACGATAAAGAGGATCACGTTGGGCTTGGCCGTCCCGGAAAGAAAATTCAGACAGAGGGCAAGGCAAAGGCTTGCCGAAGCGAACGTTTTCATGGCGACCTCCCTATTCCCACTTGGTCAGCGTCTTGCGTTCCTTAACCGGCCACCACTTGCCGATCTTCGCTGCAAGTCTTGCCACCACTTCCGGGTTGTCTCCCGCCAGGTTCCTTTTTTCCTGCGGATCCTTGAGCAGGTTGAAGAGCTGCGGACGCTTTTCCTTGCGCGGATGGGTCGATTGGTAGCGGTTGACCTCTCCGTCGTAAGTCAGGAGCAGCTTCCACTTTCCCTCAATGGTCCAGCGGAAGATAAGGGAGTCCTCGGGGTTTTCGACGTCGGCGACGTCATGGGCAAAACTTTCGCCGAAGATTCCCTTTCGTTTAATGGGTTTCTCATTTCTTAAGTTTTCGAGAAGGTTTAATCCGGGTAACCCTTTGGGGGCGCGGGCTCCGGCCGCTGCCAAAACGGTGGGAAACAAATCGATGGAGGAGACCACGTCCTTACGCTTTCCATTCTTCAAATTACCGTTCGGCCAGGAGAACATGATGGGTGTTCGGATGCCTCCCTCGTAAGGGGTTTGCTTGGAGCGGGGGGCGTACCCGTTCTTTTCCGGGTTCTGGATCCATCCATTGTCGGTGACGTAGACGATGATGGTGTCATCACGGAGGCCGCGTTTTTCCAAAAGCTCGATCAGCTGTCCGCAGGTTTCGTCAAACCAGGTGCACATGGCGTAGTACTTGGCAATGGGCAGGGGAAGTCCGAGGTTTTGGTAGGGTTTGAGCAGACGCTCGGGCGGGTTGTGCGGGGTATGGGGAAGAAATACGCCGTACCATAAGAAGAAGGGTTTGTTCTCTTTCATCGAATGGTCCACGAATTCCTCAATCGGCTGCAAGCCTGATCGTCCGATCTTGAGACCGTCGTCTCCATGACGTCCCCCTTTTTCCGGGAACCCACGGGTCATTCCATGGGTGAATCCGCCATGCTTGAAATTCCCTTCCCACCATTTGCCGCTCTGGTGGCTGAGGTATCCTTTTTCGCCCAGTAAGTTGGGGAGGGTCTCGAACTTGTCCAGGTAAGAAATCAGCTGCGCTCTCTTTTGGTTGTAGACTTCCTTTTCGCGGGGGTAGGTCTTGGGGGATGGATCGTTGCCGGTGATCCCGTGCTTGTGGGCATACTGACCGTTGACCAAGGTCGCGAGAGACGGCCGGCACAAGGCGGTGGGTACGTATCCCCGTTCGAAAAGGACGCTTTCTCGGGAGAGTTTGTCCAAGTGGGGCGTCTTGATCTGAGGGTGCCCCATGAAACCGTAATCGGTCCAGGCCTGATCATCGGAAATGACGTAGAGGATATTGGGCGACTTTTGAGCGGATAGCAGGGTGAAACCGCTGATGAGGAAAAGAAGGCTTGATGAGGTTTTCATGATGATTGGGTTAGAGGAAGCCCAGGAAGGGGATTAGCGGGTGAAAAGTTCATGATCGGATTTGCCCCCCGCGATCAGGTAGGCCATCAAATCCAATATGTCTTCCTTGTCCATGGTGTTGAGCAGTCCGGGGGGCATCATGGAAATGGCGGAGGGTTCGATCGAAGTCAGGTTTTCGGCTTTCACCTTGGTCACGGAGCTTGGTTGCATCATATCGGTGTTCACCCAATACTCGTTGTTTCGCATGTTCATGATTCGTCCGTTGAGTTGGGAACCATCGGACAGGCTGAATACGCTCGAACCGTATTGATCGCTGATTTCCTTGCCCGGATCGACGATCGATTCCAGCAAATCGTAGGCTCCGAACTTTCCGCCCACGGAGGTAAGGTCGGGGCCAACCGCCCCTCCTTCTCCGCCGATGCGGTGGCAGGCATAACAGCTTCCCGCGCCAAACATCTGGCGGCCATTCTTGAAATCCCGTTTGCCGGGAACTCCGCTGGGCACCCAAGGCGCCATATCCTTCATGGTCCAATTCTTAACGAAGGCGCGTGGCTCGAAGGTGAATTGCGGTGCGCTGGACTGAGGTTTTGTCTCGATGATCTTTTTGAGACCTACCGTCATAAGAGACTCGGGGACGCTGGCAATCGCATCCTTTTTGATGCCGTCCAAGTAGTTGCTCAGACGGGCCCCTCCCTTGAAGTTGCCTGCCCGGGCAAACCATTTGAAATAAGACTCGCGAAGGAGGGAAGTCCATCCGGATTTCAAATGGCGAAGGTTGAGAGCATAACCGATTTGTTCCTCCTGTCCGGAGGCTCCCCTTAAGAGCGCCATTCCTTTTCTTGCTGCCGATGGGGCCTGCAGGAACTGCATGATCGCCGAAAGATCTCGGTTTTCTTCGGGGGTGGAGGCGGGATAAATCCGATCAAGCCAGGCGATCAGTTTTTTCTTTTGTTCGGCTTGCGGCTCCCCTCCGCGGGTAAGAGCCAAAGTGATGGAGCGGAGCAGGTCAATGCGTTGCTGCCAGCTCTTCTCGGTTCGGTAGTTGAGGGACATGGCTTTGGTGAGAACGTCCGAAGAACTCTTTCCATCCGCCCGGGCCAGCGCGATCATGGCGGCGGAAGCGATGACTGGGTTCGTTTCCGGCAATAGCTTTTTCTTCCAGTTCGCGACCGGTTGCTTTTCGAGGGCGACCCGGGCGGCATGGCGGATCCCGCGGTCCTGGGCTCCCAGAGCGCTCCAGATTTTGTTCAATTGATTTTGACTTGCGGGTTTGACGCCCCGTTGAACGAATTTTTCCAGAGCCTGCCGGCGTTTTCGGGCTTCTTCGCCACCGGGGACGGACTTGACGGGGGCGGTTGATTCTTCTCCAACGTAGGTGACTCGATAGAGTCCCGATTGGACTTTCCTTCCGCCCACCGCAACGTACATGGCTCCATCCTCGGGGTTGACCACAAGATCGGTCAGAGGGAAGGGTTGGGCGCTTGCGAATTCCTCCACCCTGCCCAGATAACTCGACCCTTTCGGAGTGAGATGCACGGCGTACAACTTTCCGTAGGACCAATCGCAGATGAAAAAGGCATTCTGATACTTTGCGGGAAATTTGGCTCCGTATCCGAAGCATACGCCGGTGGGGGAACCGGGACCCACGTCAACCACGGCGCCAAAGGTATCACTGCAATAATCCATGAATTTACCGGAACCCGTGCGCCACCCGAACTCGGATCCGTCGATGACGTGGTTTACCCGCGTGGGGCGGTACCAGGGGGTGTTCATGTCCCATTCCATATCCGCATCATAGGTGAAGATTTCTCCTTCCCGGTTGACTGCGGCGTCGTACTGGTTGCGGAATCCGGTGGAAAGCACTTCCCAGGTTTTCCCCTCGGGATCGATTTGGGCAATATGTCCGAGTGGAGCCTCGGCGCCTTTCATGAAATACTGCAAGGATGGAAAGAGTTGGTCTTCGGCCCACAATTCCGGGACTCTGGAATGGCTGTAATCCTCCGGCAATTGGGTTTGGTTGCCCATCACCACGTAGAGGTGCTTGCCATCCGGAGCCAGCAGGATCGCGTGAGGACCGTGCTCTCCTCCGGTTGCGGAGAGTTTCCGGATGGTGACGATCTTGTCGAACTGGTCGTCCTTGTCGGTGTCAAGCAGTCGGAAGACTCCCGCTCCCGTCGAACTGGACCGCGAATTGACCACGACGTAGAGGCTGTCGAACGCATAACAGAGTCCTTGCGCATGTCCGATCAGCGGAAGCTTGGCTTGAGCCTCAGTTGGGGTGCCCATGCCGGGCTTCTCGGTGGCGTAGGTGATTTGCTCAATGCTTGCGGGATCGACCCTTTCACCGGCCGGCGGCACCGGAAATCGGTAAATGCCTCCGTATTGATCACTGACGATCAACCGGTTCTTGTCGTCCATGCACATGGCCACCCAGGAACCCTGCTTTTCCATCGGCACCGAGTAAAGCAGGTCGATTTCGAACCCCTCGGCAATCCTGATGCGGGCGGGAGAGGTCGCCGAGCGAACCAGGGACTCGAGCTTGGGGCGTGGAGAAGGTTTCGAAGCCTGCTTCTTGGGTTTGGAACCGGTTGCCCGCCGAAGGGCCTTTTGCCCCTCGGCCCCGGAGAGTTTTCGGTACTTGAGATCCTTGAACTCCACTCTCATGGGCGCTCCCTGATGAAGTTGGAGACCGAGATAGCCCTCGGCAATGGCATCGGGATGATTTTCGGTGACGTCCACGGTGATCACGTCATTGACCTTGTGGATCAAGCGGTTGCCCACGGCTATGATGCTCAATTTGTTCCACTGGGTTCCGTCGAGCTCGGTCTTGTCGCCCACCGACCCAAGAGACTTGACCTCCTTGTCGCCTCGGGCATCCGCCTTTTGCCAGCGCTTGGCGATAATTCCCCGCTTGCCGAACTTTTCTCCGTAGAGCATGCCGAAATATTCCTGCTTGGGATGCAGGTCCGCCTGATAGCCGCGCAGCACGCAATCCTTCAAGTCGCCCACCGCTTCGCTGCGGTATTGGACTCCCGAGTTGTTGCCTTTGAAAGTGACCTGACAGGAGAACTCGAAATCCCGGACCTGCCCGCCCTTCCAGATCAAAAAGGTGTTTCCCTTGGTTGGCTTATCCTTGGTGGTTTCTCCAATGATGGTTCCATTCTCCACTTTCCAGAATTCCTCCTTGCCGATCCAACCGCTCAAGTCTTTGCCGTTGAACAGGTCGAGGGTCCCTTGAGCCCGGCAGATGGTGAATCCGACGGCGTAAGGGAAAAGCGTTATCAGGAGAGTGAGGCGCAGACAGGTGGCTTTTTTCATGTGTGTGGGAAAAGATGGGGGAAGATATACTAAATCCAAAGAGTCGGGTTGGGGGCAATGCGGAAAAGCGTAAACCGGGGTGAGAAATTTAGGAACCCGAAAAGACCGACCAGACCGATTCTTCGGAGACGGAGAAGGAGCCCATGATTTTTTCCTCCATGCGAATCCGCAGATCGTCCAGTTCGACCAATTGATTCTCGTCGGGAAACTCGGTGAGGAAGAGAGGCCACTTGGGTTGCCCCCAATAGGTTTTCTCATAGATGGCTCCCTCGCGTTCGACGAGGAGGAGACCGGAGGTCATGGTCATACTGGTCTCGCCGAACAGCAAATCGATCCGGACCGGTCTCTCCCCAACCTCAAACCACCGGCCTGACGCGAAACCCGCCTTTGCGTTAAGACAGGGAAGCAGAGGGTGGTTGTTTCGGGGGATTGTGAGCTCATTGCGAAAGTGAGAGTCATAGCGGGAGCCCTCGAAGACCGGCTTCCGGTCTATGGCCACCAGCAAATTGTTGTCCGCATAACCCCAGAAGCGGTAGCGCCCGGAAGCGAGGGGCTTTGCCTCGCCGGAGTACCAGGCCATCCAGCCCCGATCCACGGAGTAGGGGGCCAAACTGGTTCTCAGGGGAAAGCGGTCGTAGGTGCCGGCAATGCCGGTGAAGCGAAGGGGACGGCCTTGAACGAAGTTTCCGAACCGGGCTTGGTTTTGGAAGCCGGAGCGTATCAGGGGGAGGAATTGTCCGGCAATCGCTTGTCTCTTCACCGCTTCGCGGTTACCCGGTGGTGGAAAGACTCCTTCTTTGATGCCGAAGATTCTTCCCCTCAGCGAAGCCTTGCCCGGGGACATCGGGGGAAGCGACAATTCCGGCACTCCGCTTGGCCGGGCCGCCCGTAGGCTGACGCTCCCGTTTCGATCAAAGTCCGCAGAGGAACCCTTGCTCATCAAACGACTCGCCCGGTCGTTGCGGTTGCCCACGGCAATCTCGCCGTCGAGAACCAACACCTTCGAACCGCTGGGGCCCGCCCGGACCACGAAACTGGTCCCGAGGTCGACGAACTTTCGCTCGAGGGTGTCGACCACGAAGCCAATGCCCTGCGGTGGGACAACCAACTTGATTTCCCCTTGGTCAAGGAAAATTCGATTGTTTCCGAGCAGAGTCATGCTCAAGGGACCGGTGCCGATCAGGTGAACGCCGGTCTCGTGGAAAGCCATTTCCACCAGCCCCTCCTTCATGTCAAACTTCTCATCCTTGTGGAGAATGCGCTTTTCGGGAGAGACGGCATGGTTGCCTTCGAGGCGAATCAGTTTGGCCACTCCGGGGTCGGGTTGCTTCTGAACAAAAGGATTGATGAAGGCGAAGGCAAGGGCGGCGGCCAGCCCGATCCATGCCCAACCGCTCAGGCCAAGGATTTGCGTTGAACGGGGCTCGGACTCCGGTTTGCGGAGACGTTCCATGATCTCGCTCTCGAAATCAATGGGCAGGTTCTTCGTGGCTCCGAGTCTCTCTTCGAGTTCCAGCCAGCGGGGTTCGCCAGCCTGGGCCGCTCGGGTGAGGCCCGCCATTTCAATCTCCCGGGCCAATTCCATGCGGAGTGCCTCGTCCTTTTCCAAGCGCCCGAGGAGGGCCTTCTTGCGAGCAGGAGTCAGGCTTTTGTTTTCGTGCCAGGCGGCCAGCAGATCGAGAAAGTCGGTGTCTTTGGATGGATCGCTCATGATGCGGGGTCGGGGGATTGTTCCTCCATGCATTTCCTCAGGGCTTGGTGGGCCCGGTGGCGCAGTTGGTAGAGGGCATTGGGTTTGAGGTTCAGTTCCTCGGTCAGGGTTTCCATGCGCACGCCATCCAAGCCGGCCCGAATCAGGTGCCGGGTGCGGTCAGGCAGCTTGGCGATGCAATCGAGCAGGTTTCCGATTCTCTCCTGATCGAGTTCTTCCGAAGCTTTTTGCAAATCCGGTAGAATGGCCTCGGCAATGTCATGGCGGAAGCGGTCCATGGCATTGGCCCTTCGGCTGGTTTTGCGCCAGTGGTTGGTCAGTTGAAATTTTGCGATGGTCAGGAGCCAGGCCCGGAAATTGGTGCCGATTTCATAAGTGGACAATTTGGAGAAAGCCACCAGAAAGGCATCCTGAGCCAAGTCCTCGGCGTCTTCGAGATGGTAGACCCGGGCGGCGAGATATCCGCGTACCAACAAGCCGTATTCCCGGACGATCAGGCGGAAGCGATCGCGGTTCCCCTTGAGAACCTGACGGACGACGAAATCCGGATCAAAACGGTCTGTGGATGAAGCCATGATACCTGATGGATGTTTTCATCCCCGGGATTCTTACGCGAAGCGGAAAAATTCCGACCATTATTTCCCGGGCTTGCGTTCGATTTGCAAAAGGGCGCTGTCGATGAGGTCAAAGGCCGACTGGATTCGTTCGTCGGCGTAGCGAAGAGACCACTCCGTTTTTTCTTCGACCTCCTCCGCTTCGGGGAATCCGATGAGTTCGAGCAGCTGAAAGGTGCGGGGGTCGTAATTGTCCACTTCCACCTCGTAGACCAGGGACGGTTGATCCTCGGTTTTGGAGGAGGGGTCGTTGGGTTGGTTGACCTCGAATAGCACCCGGTAGGGCATGGATTCGTTTTGGTCCGTGGGAAGAATGTAGTCCGCCGGGTCGAAGGAGCCGTTTTTCGTGGCTCCGGACACTGCGTCGAGTGACTCTTCCAAATCCAGTTCCCCGGCTTCCGCTTCCTTCTTGGCTTCCTCCCACCCCTTTCGTTTGAAGGCCCAGAAAGGAAGTTCCTTCCGGCTTTCATTGGAGTCGGTGACGAACAGGGTTTTGATGTGATAAAACGATTGGTTCTCCAACCACACCGCGAGGTGGGGAGGGTTTTGCGGATCGAAACCGGGCCCCGCCCTCAGGTCGAGGACCATCTTGTATCCGGGGTCGGGGGAATACCGGTAGGTCATACCGGTATCCTTGAGTTCGAAAAGGTCCAGAGCGGGACCCAGATTCCCGCTCAGGCCAAGGAGGGCCTTGACCGGTTTGGGTTGGTACAGAAAAAGGGCGCTGGTCACAACCACGGTTCCGATGACCGAATAGACAACCGGATGTTTGAAGTATTTCTTGAGGGCGGTGGAGTTATTGAGAATATGGCCAACGACCACCCCGATAAAGAGAAAACCGGTCAGGGCGTGCAACCCAATGGTCGTGATGGAGAAGGGCTGAATGAAGGCGAGGACTCCGGAAACCGCCATCACTGAAAACAGCAAGGCGTTAAAGAGAGAGACGATCCGGCGTTTGTTCAAAATACTCTAGGATTTTTCCGGTACGATCGCATTGTGGTCACGGAGCAGACCATGAATCTTCTCCAGGGGAACGGAGGATGGAGTGGTTTTGTTCCGGACGGCCAGGGCGGCGGTGGCTCCGGCAGCCTGTCCCATTCCCATGCAGGCAGCCTGGACCCGCAATGCCGAATTGGCGAGGCGGTCGCTGCTGATGCAACGTCCTGCCACGATAATGTTCTTACTGTCTTTGGGAATCAATGAGCTTATGGGAACGGTTGGGACAATTCCACGCTTTAATGGTTTTGGCTTCACTCCCGTCCGGGTGTGAAGATCGACGGGATAAAAGGCATACGATACGGCATCTTCAAAATGACGGCCTGAAGTGTAGTCCTGTACTGTAACCACGGTTTCTCCGATGATCCGGTAGATTTCCCTGAACCCGGTCTCGGGCTGTAAGTGCATGAGCCGTTCTTTGCTATTTCTAACTCTGCTGAGTATGGATTTTCTTCCGGTCAGGTTGGCCAGCGTAACGGTTCGGGAATTGGTAGAGTCGGCCCCGTGCACGTAAAGACGTTTGAGTTGGCTTGATGCAGGATTGTGAGGATCTCCAATCTTGAAGAGGTATGAGCCCGGTTGCCTCTCCTCACCACGAAGGCGTTCAAGTCCAAGTAA
>NZLE01000071.1 GCA_002692605.1 Opitutia bacterium | reverse complement strand
CGAAGAGGCTGAGACCACCGAAGAGGCTGAGACCACCGAAGAGGCTGAGACCNCCGAAGAGGCTGAGACCNCCGAAGAGGCTGACNAGGAAAAAACCTCTGACAANGAGGAAGTTTCCGAAGAAGAAGACAAGAAATAGGGTCTGCCAAGAACCCTGTAGGTTGATCTTCTGATCGCCGATTGATCAGTTTGGGTTGCCATGCATTAGGCATAGCCTTTTTCTTTGTCTTTTCATTTTAAGTTCGGACTAAATAAAATCTCTTATGCCACAGACTATCATTGTTCTGGATTTCGGTTCCCAATATACCCAAGTCATTGCCCGCAGAATCCGCGAAGCCAACGTCTATTCCAAGGTGCTTCCCTTTGATACGAGCATAACCGAGATTAGGAAACTGGAACCGGTGGGTATTGTGCTGTCCGGTGGGCCCGCAAGCGTTTTAACCAAGGGCGCCCCCAAGCCAAAGTCCGCGATCTTCGGATTGGGCGTGCCGGTTCTGGGAATCTGTTACGGCTTGCAACTGATGGGTAAGCTATTAGGTGGCGGTGTGGAAAAAAGCCAACGACGAGAGTATGGAAGAAGCGAATTGAAGGTGATGACCAAAAGTTTTCTTTTTCGCGGTTTGCCTTCCAAACTTACGGTTTGGAATTCTCATGGGGATTGCTTGACCACTCTACCGAAAGGCTTTCGAGCCCTTGCCCAAACGGAGAACTCAAACTTTTCCGCCATCGAAGATCCCAAGAGAAAATTTTATGGCTTGCAGTTTCATCCGGAAGTCGAGCATTCCGAAAAGGGAATCGAAATTTTGAGAAATTTCCTCTTTGGAGTCTGCAAGTGCAAGGCGGATTGGGATATGGAAGACTTCACGGTTGCCGCCATCCGCCAAATACGGGAGACGGTCGGCGAGAAAAAGGTAATTTTGGGTTTGAGTGGAGGGGTTGACTCGTCGGTGGCNGCNGCCTTNATTCACAAAGCCATAGGCAAGCAACTGGTTTGCATTTTCGTGGATAANGGTCTGCTCNGGCTTCATGAACGGGAAGAAGTGAAAAAATTGTTTCGGGATCATATCCCTGGCAAACTNAAGGTGGCCTTGGCTGGATCTCTTTTTTTGAAAAGACTGAAAGGCNTTTCAAGTCCCGAAACCAAAAGGAAGATCATTGGAAAAACTTTCATNGAGGTCTTTGACCGGGAGGTCAAAAAACTTGGTCAAGTTGATTTTCTTGCTCAGGGAACCCTGTACCCNGATGTCATTGAAAGCGTACCTATTGGAGGGAACCCCGCAGCCTTAATCAAGAGTCACCACAATGTCGGAGGCTTACCGAAAAAAATGAAGCTCAAACTATTGGAGCCATTGAGGGAACTCTTTAAGGATGAGGTTAGAAACCTCGGAATGTCTTTGGGCCTCCCCAAGAAAGTTTTGATGAGGCATCCTTTCCCCGGACCGGGGCTGGGAGTTCGGGTGGTTGGTGAAATCAACAATCATCGGCTTCGGGTTTTGCGAGAAGCGGATGCGATCTTCATAGATGAACTTTTCAGAACCGGTTGGTATTCCAAACTTTGGCAAGCATTTTGTGTGTTCCTACCGGTTCGCAGTGTTGGAGTGATGGGAGACGAGCGTACTTACGAAAACGTCATTTCACTGNGAGCCGTAACCAGTAGTGACGCCATGACCGCGGATTGGGCGCGCTTGCCGGACAACCTTTTGCGTAGAGTTTCCAACCGCATCATCAATGAGGTGAAAGGAGCCAACCGAGTGGTGTACGATATAAGCTCAAAACCACCCAGCACGATTGAATGGGAATAGCCCATTAAATTTCCGATGAAAGTCGATTATCTTAGGGACGGCAGTGACCTTTTGTCTGAGTTGTCCGCATTTGCGACATCCGCATCTACCGANGCCGGGGTTATGGAAGTGGTGTCGGATATTATTGCTTCGGTTAAGAAAAACGGGGACTCCGCATTGCTTGAAAAAACCAAGATTTACGACCATGCGGAATTACAAGCCGACGATCTGAGAATCAGTCAACGGAGACTCGATCAATCCATCGAATCTCTTTCTGGAGAGGANGTGAAAGCTCTTGAAGAAGCCATAGATAACGTTCGTTCCTTCCACTTGAAAAGTTTTCCCNAAAACTGGAGCGACCGGAATTCCCATGGAGCTGAAGTGGGAGAAAGGTATTATCCGATTCAAAGGGTCGGTCTTTACGTGCCCGGTGGNAACGTGCCCCTGGTCTCGACGGTCATAATGACCGTGACTTTGGCTCAAGTGGCCGAAGTTCCTGAAATTGNAGTCGTTACACCGCCAAATTCCGAGGGCATGGTAGCCCCTCAATTATTGGGAGCCCTTCGGTTACTAGAAGTTTCCGAAGTCTATTCGGTCGGTGGCGCCCAAGCGATTGCCGCTCTTGCTCATGGGACCGAAAGCATTCCTGCCGTGGACAAGATTTTTGGTCCGGGAAATGCCTACGTGAACGAAGCCAAAAGACAGGTTTTCGGAACGGTCGGTGTTGACCTATTGCCTGGCCCGAGTGAGGTCATGGTGCTTGCCGATGAGACCGCCAACCCACAGTTGACTGCCGCAGCCCTGCTCGCNCAGGCGGAACATGGTTCGGGAAAGGAAAAGGTTTACTTTCTGTTTAATACCCAATCCNTGTTTCCTCNGGTCATGGAAGAGATCAAGAAACAGATTTCCTCACTGTCTCATGGAAAGGCCATTGAAGAGGTTNTNNAAAAGGGTTTCAGGCCTGTCCTTATCGAGGATCTTTCCAGAATGGCGGAGGTCGCCACATTCATCGCTCCTGAGCATCTCGAACTTCAGGTCGCTGAAGAAAAAGTCGATTTCTTTGTGGAGAAAATAACCACGGCAGGGGCCCTTTTGCTTGGGCATCCCACCGCCACTGCCTTGGGTGACTTTGTTGCCGGACCAAGTCACGTCCTCCCCACGGGCCGCTCTTCCCGGTTTTCTTCCGGTCTTCGCTTGCAGGATTTTCTGCGAAGAACCAGCTTCATTAAATATGATGAAAACTCCTTACGCTCGGCTCATTCTGCGATTTCTCGTTTTTCGGAAATGGAACAGCTGGATGCTCATGGCAAATCCGTGGACTTGAGAGTGCATCTTTTCGACAGGTAAAGGCCTAATGTCATCACCTGAAAAACATCTTTCCGCTGCGCTGCTTTCTCACAAACCTTACACCCCTGGGATTCAGCCAAATTTCACCGAACGGGTGATTAAGTTGAATACCAATGAAAACCCCTTCCCTCCGAGCGAGAAGGTGCGAGAAAAGGTGTTGTCCGAGATAGAGTCCCTGAATCTATATCCCAGTCCCCGTTCGAGCGCGCTTCGCGATTGCGTGGCAAATCTTCACAGCCTTGCGGAGAATCAGGTGATCATTGGTAACGGTTCGGATGATCTCCTGAACTTATGCGTTCGGTGCTTTGCCGACGAGAACCTGAAAGTGGGAATGCTTGCCCCAAGTTATTCTCTGTATGAAACGCTGGCTTCCATACAAGGCGCGAAGGTTGTCGGAATCTCTTTTGCCAATGAAAACTTTGAGCTTCCGGTTGAAGGCATCGTCTCCTCCGGGGTCAACCTGTTCTTTCTTACGAGTCCTCATGCTCCAAGCGGAAAAGAATATGGATTGGCTGAATTGGAAGAGGTCTTGCAAGGCTTTTCCGGAATCATGGTCATCGACGAAGCCTACGCGGACTTTGCCGGGCATCATGCCATCCCTCTGCTCTCGAAGTATCCAAATCTCATCATTACGAGAACCTTATCCAAATCATATTCCTTGGCTGGCCTTCGCGTAGGGTATGCTCTCGCCTCCCCTGCCCTTGTTGAGGTTTTGGATCAAGCGAGAGAGGTGTACAATTTGGATAGACTAGCCCAGGCTGGAGCCTTGGCTGCATTATCGGACCGTGAATATTTTCAGAGCACCCAATCCCAAATCATAAAACTAAGGGAAGGGCTCAGAGAAGAATTCATAGTTCTGGGATGGCATACGATCCCAAGCGGTGCGAATTTTCTTTTCACCAAACCGAGCAGGCAGGGCGAAACGGGACCGGAGGTCGCTTCCGATCTATACGAGTTTCTCCATAATTGTGGAATTCTAGTCAGATACTTTCCTAAGAGTCATCTGACGGAATCATACCTGAGAATCAGTATTGGCAAGCAGGCGGAGATGCGTATCCTCATGGATAGGATCAGAGAATGGCAAACACAAGAATAGCTGAAGTAATAAGAGAAACCAAGGAGACTCAAATCAAAGTCTCTCTCTCCTTGGATGGAACCGGCGAAGGGGAAATTTCCACTGGGATTCCATTTATGGATCACATGCTCGATCTTTTTTCGAGGCATGGATTCTTTGATTTGTCGATCGTTGCAAATGGAGATATCGAAATCGACTACCATCATTTGGTAGAAGATATGGGAATCAGTCTGGGTCAAGCCTTCCGCGAAGCTTTGGGGGATAAGGCTGGAATACGCCGGTATGGATTCTTCGCGCTTCCCATGGACGAAACCTTAGTGACGGTTGCCCTGGATTTGAGTAACCGGGCATATTTGGTTTGGAACGTCGGCTCCTCCATTACCATGGTGAGAGATTTTAACGTCCAACTTTTCAAGGAGTTTTTTCAGGCTTTTGCCAACGAGGTGGCCTGCAACGTTCACATTCGCCTTGAGCATGGCGAGGAGCCCCATCACGTTGCCGAAGCGATTTTCAAGGGTTTCGCTAAATCCATGGATATCGCCACTCAGCACGAAGTTCGATTGGGGGGAAAAATCCCTTCCACCAAAGGTACTTTGTCCGCTTAATTTTAAGCGTAAACCTGATCAAATGGATAAGAGCCATAGGATTGGGGTAGTGGATTACGGTACCGGTAACTTGAGAAGCGTTGTCAAGGCCTTCGAGTTTTTGGGCTCCAAGGTAAGCATACTCCGTGAGCCTGAGAGGGCTCAAGACATGGATGCCTTGGTTTTTCCCGGGCAGGGAACCTTTGATCAATGCATGGAAGCCTTGAATGCTACGGGTTTCGATGAATTGATCAAGGGTTGGATTGAGCAGGACCGACCGTATTTCGGAATTTGCCTTGGACTGCAGGTACTCTTCGATAAATCCGAAGAAGGAAGTTTACCCGGTCTGGGGGTGTTTCGGGGAGAGGTAAAAAGGTTTTCATTGGATTCCTCATTCAAAATTCCACACATGGGATGGAATGGGGTTCGCTGGAATTTGTCGAAAGACGACCCGGTAAGAAAGAATCTTGAGGATGGTGATCAATTTTACTTCGTTCACAGTTATCACGTTGTGGAAGCGGATGACGGACTTGATACCTTCTCGACAACCTACGGAAGCTCCTTCACCAGTGGCCTCTTGTCATCCCATTGCATCGCAACTCAATTTCATCCTGAAAAAAGCCAGGCAAAAGGTTTGCAACTCTATAGGAACTTTCTTGAAAAACTCTGCAAGACTTGACAGTAATAGGAATTCTCCCCTTACACCACCCCACACCCCAAAACAATGTCAGAAACCGCAGATCTTCGAATCAATGATGAATCATATGCCCTCAATGTAATTACGGGTACGGAAAAGGAGCAGGCCATCGACATAAGCCTGTTGAGAAAACAAAGCAAATTCATCACTTTCGACGATGGCTATGGCAATACCGGTTCCTGTGAGAGCTCCGTAACCTTTATTGACGGAGATAAGGGCATTCTGCGCTACAGAGGTTATGACATCGCGGAACTTGCGGAGCAGTCGACCTTTCTGGAAACCTGCCTATTGGTTCTTTACGGCGAACTTCCTACGGCCATCGAGCTTGATGCCTTCAAGCAACGAGTGGCAAGCTACGCCAACTTACCGGAGGAGGTGATGGTTGCAATCCGGGGATTGCCCAAGAACACTCATCCGATGGCGGTTCTCTCATGCGGCATTCAAGCTTTGGGCGGAGCCTATCCTGATCTTGCAACCAATGACCGGGCGAAGGATTTGGAGAGATTCGATGATGCCGCAGCCCTGATCATCTCCGCGTCACGAGCCATCACCGCTTCTTGGCATCGTGCCCAAAAAGGCGAAGATTCGATAAGCGCCGATGCGGACAAGGGCTATTGCGAAAATTTTCTTTCGATGATGTTTTCGGCAAACGAAAAAGATGCCGGGATTCCCAAGGAAGTAAGCAATGCCTTGGACTTGATCTTTCTGCTCCATGCCGATCACGAGCAGAACTGTTCGACTTCCACCTGCAGAATGATTGCGTCCGGTGGAGCCAATCCTTTTGCTTCCGTAGCCGGAGCCACTTCCGCGCTATGGGGACCCTTGCATGGGGGAGCCAATATGGCGGTCATTCGCATGCTCAATGAAATTCATGAGTCCGGAGACGATGGCAGCCGTTTCGTCGAGTCCGCCAAACAAGGTAAATCGAGGCTCATGGGTTTTGGGCACAGAGTTTATCGCAACTACGACCCGCGGGCCAAGATTTTGAAATCTGCATGCGACGACGCCTTGGCGGCTTTGGGTGTATCCAGCCCCATTTCCGACATCGCTCGCAAATTGGAAGAGGTCGCCCTGCAAGACCCTTATTTCATCGAGCGCAAATTATATCCGAACGTTGACTTCTATAGTGGAATCATTCTGCAAGCCCTCGGCTTTCCGACCAATACCTTTACGGTATTATTTGCTTTGGGCAGAGCACCCGGTTGGCTCGCTCATTGGCGCGAGATCGCATTGAATGGAAAGAAAATTCACCGCCCTCGACAAATTTATCAGGGAGAGACCTTGCGCCCCTACGTTGGGATTTCCGAACGCGGATAATTTTCTAGGAAGCGGATCGTTTTGGCCCTTGTGCCATCGCATCCTCAAGCTCCAAGCCAGTCAGTGAACGGATTCCTCGGATCAGTAGCCAAAAGGCGTAGGCGCTTACCACCATGCAGGGAATGCTGATTATGGGAAAACTCCAACCCATCATCCGTCCCACCTCATCATTGAAGGCAAGCTTATCGATGGCGGGCTCGGTTACCACGATCCAGCGGGAAAGGAAATAGTTGAGGGTGGCGCTTAGGATAAAGGTGAGTGCGATTAGCCAAGTGCACTTTTGAAGCAATTTGTCGAAGTCGCCCTTCGTTCCGCGTTCGTTCAGCCTTTGGTTGACCAGATCGACCCGAATGACCTCAGGATTATAGAGAAAAAGGTGCACGAGTGGCCGTTTGGTTTTCAGGGTGATGACGGTAAGAATCCCCAAAACCGCAGGCAAGGCCGCCTCCTTGATGGCAAACATGCTTACGGTGGCTCCTGGGATCAGACCAATGCCTCCGGTCAGCAAGGCGCTCAAAGCCCCTAAAATCGAAAGAAAATTCCACTTTCTCCTCCTGATGAAATCCCAAGTTCCGTAGCCGATGGGAAAAGAGATCGCAATCAGGAGCATCACTGTTCCAACCAGAGTCGATTCCTGTGGGGCGTTTAGGTTTTCGCTGAGGCTCGGACCGAACCAATCGTCTCCTTTCCGAAGAAATAAAATAGGGAGAAGCAAATTAAATCCCAGGTTCAACCAAAGGTTTTCTTTTTTTGCAGGTGGGTTTTCTGTCATTGGCAGATCATATAATCATCAACATAAGATAATGTCTCGCCAAATGTTTCCATGAATTGTCTAATCTCAGCCGGTCCAACCCGGGAATGGATCGACCCCGTCCGCTTTCTGTCCAACCCATCGTCGGGTAAAATGGGCTATGCTCTCGCTCGGGCTGCGGTGGATCGGGGCATGCAAGTGACCTTGGTAAGCGGACCGACCGCTCTTAAGGCTCCCGCAGGAGCGGAGGTTCTTTTCGTCGAGACCGCAAGGGAAATGCAGGAAGCCATGAGCCAACGATTTGCCAAGGCCGATCTGATAATTATGTCCGCGGCCGTCAGTGACCATAGACCCGAGACGCGCTCGAAACAAAAGCAAAAAAAAGAGCAAATGCGTATGACGCTGGATCTGGTTGCAAACCCCGATATTCTAATGGAATTGGGAAAGCAAAAAAAGAACGGGCAGACTCTCGTTGGTTTTGCCGCGGAGACGGAGAACCTACTTCCCAATGCCCGAAGAAAATTGCGTGAAAAGAACTTGGATTGGATCGTGGCCAACGACGTATCCGAAAAAGATCGCGGTTTTCAATCTGATTTCAATAAGATTTCCCTGTTGTCAAAGGAGCAAAACGAAATGGACTTTGAATATCAGGAGAAAAATTCCTTGGCTCGAAAAATCATGGATATCCTATGCCCATGAAATCCAAGCCCCCCAAAAGCCCATTGGACAAGGTACTTGGCCGAATTGATGATTTGGATGAAGTCAACTTGGGAATCCTGGTACAAAGACTTGCCCGCGAAAGAAAGCTTTTGGAGACGGTTTTCGACGTCATTCGCGATGGGATTCTGGTTTTGGATGAGGATGGCTTGCTGACCTATTCGAATTCCCAGGGTCGTCGATTGATTGGTCTCAAGGAAGGCAAATCGGAGAAGCTCTTTTTGCACCGGGCGGCACCCGAATTGGCTCGGGCCCTCGGATTGGGCCGGAACAAAGCCGAACCACGTCCGGAAGTGGTGGTTCGGGAAATGAGAATTTCCTACCCGGAGCCTCGGCAAATCAGGGTTTATGCGGTTCCCATCGAAGATACCTCAACCGTTTCGCACAAAGACTCCGAAAACAAAGTCGGACTGGCGGTGGTGATGACCGACGTGACGGAAGAGAAAGACAACCTAAAGGCTCAAATAGAAAGCGAACGCATCACCAGCATTATGGACTTGGCGGCAGGGGTCGCTCATGAACTGGGTAACCCCCTCAATTCCATAAACATCCATCTTCAGGTTCTGCAGAGAAGCCTCTCCAAGCAGGATGGCCAATCCGAAAAGTCCGAAAAGTCCTTGGATACCTGCATCAAGGAAGTCCAAAGACTGGATGGCATCATTGCTCATTTTCTCAAAGCGATTCGACCGACCGAACCCGACTTCAAGAAGATAAATCTGCTGACCGTTCTTGAAGAAACGGTGAGATTGCGCGAAAAGGAACTCAGTGGAAAGAAAATCAAGATCAGCATGGAGGCGGGAGTCAAGGAACCGATGGTGCATGCGGACGTCGAGCAAGTGAAGCAAGTCTTCTTCAACGTCATTGGAAATGCGGTCGATGCGGTGCCCGAAGGAGCGGAAATACGAATCGTGACCGGCGTGGACGACGAACATGTCTTTGCTCAGGTGGTCGATCAGGGTTCGGGAATCAGGAAGGAGAACATTTCCAGAGTCTTTGAACCCTACTTTACGACAAAGAAACAAGGTCATGGCATCGGCATGATGATCGTTCATCGAATTATGCGGGATCACGACGGCGAAGTTGGAATAGACAGCAAGGAGGGTTCGGGTACGATCGTAACCCTGAAATTTCCCAGAAAATCCGCCCGCCGCAAATTATTGGAGTCTCCACCCCCAAAATCAGCATGAAACCAAACTTACTGATCGTAGATGACGAGGAACACACCAGGGAGGGCCTTGAGCTTGCTTTGGATGAAAAGTATGAGGTCTTTCTTGCCTCAAGCGCGGAAGAAGCCTTTAACGCCTTGGACGCAGAGAAATTCGAAGTCGTTTTGACCGATCTTCGGATGTCCGGAGAATCCGGTATGAGCGTGATTGATTATGCGATCAAGCATGCCTCCAGTCCGGTCTGCATCATGATGACCGCCTACGGGGAGGTGGACGTGGCCGTCGAGGCGATGAAGCGGGGTGCTTTCGATTTTCTTTCCAAACCGGTTAATCTCGGGAAACTCGAACTCCTCATTGCCCGCGGGTTGAATGACCGGAAGCTCAAGAGTGAAAACCGGGAATTACACCATCGCTTGGATAAGAAATTCAGTTTCGACGGTATTCTGGGCGAGTCTCCTGCCCTTGAAAAGGTTTTGGAGAAAGTCCGCTTGGTGGGACCCTCCAAGGCTACGGTTCTAGTGACCGGTGAAACCGGCACGGGTAAGGAATTGGTTGCCCAGGCCATTCATCAGAACAGCGACCGATCCCGGGGACCGTTCGTTTCGGTTCATTGCGCCGCACTCCCCGCGGCCCTCCTTGAGAGCGAACTGTTCGGGCATGAAAAGGGTGCGTTTACAGGAGCGACCGAACGGAGGGTTGGCCGCTTCGAGAGTGCCATTGGCGGAACTCTTTTCCTCGATGAAATCGGAGAAATCGATGCATCCACGCAGGTCAAACTGCTTCGTTTTCTCGAATCCAAGACCATTGAGCGTTTGGGAAGCTCGAAGACCATCGAGGTGGATGCCCGCTTGGTTTGCGCAACCAACCGGAACCTCGAGGAAATGACCCGCAAGGGAGAATTTCGGGAAGATCTCTTTTATCGGCTGAACGTGGTCTGCGTGGACCTGCCCGCGCTCCGAGAGCGCGGGGATGACGCCTTGTTGCTGATAAGGCATTTCCTGAGTCACTTTGCCGAGGAGAACGGCTTTGAAACGCCGATCCTCCAACCTGAAGCCTTGGGTATCCTGAAGAACTATTCCTGGCCCGGAAACGTCCGGGAGCTTAGAAACTTTTGTGAAAACCTAGTGGTTCTTAAGCGTGGCGCTCAAGTCGGGCCTTACGATCTGGA
>NZLE01000070.1 GCA_002692605.1 Opitutia bacterium | reverse complement strand
AATGCAATACAAAATTTTATTCGTACGAATGAAGAGATTGTTTCCGGCAAGAGCGACCGAAGAACGCGTATTGTCATCATAGCTGTCCCCCATTTTCGCATGAGTTAGAATTTTTCCACTTTCGGATGAAACGACAAGAACCTCTCCATTATGATTCATCATGTAGATCTTGCCATCTCCACCTGTCGGAGAGGATCTCCATTTGTACTTGCCGGGCAANTCCAAGCTCCACTCCAACTTTCCNTTCTTGGGGTTCACTCGAGACAACACCTTACGNAGGTCACTAAGCACGAAAAACTTATCCCGATAATACAAGGGAGTGGGCACGTCCGAGGTCAAGATTGGTTGATCTTCCGTGCTCCAAGCCAAACCATCATCTCCCGAATGAGTTCCGGACAAACCCGTTTCGATTGCATAAACCGGTGCTTTCTTCGGAGCGCAAACCAACATCCTTCCACCACCGACAACGGGGGAAGGAACCAACCTCCACCATTCCTGCTTGTGACCGGGATTCCAAGTGCCCCAACGCCATAGTTCATTTCCGGTTTTGGGATCATGTCCCGTCAAGACGTCTCCGCCCGCTACCAAAAGTTGCCCTTCATGGGGNATGATCGTACCAAAGGATTCAAGTGATTCCTTACGAGCGGAAGAGGCTCGGGTCTTTTTCCACAAGGNTTTTCCATTNTTCGGATCCATGCACAAGAGAAACGATTCGGCATTGGNTTTCCCACGACCATGAACNNGTTCGTCTCTCTGCAAAACGGGAAGATAGAGCCGATTGCGATGCAAGGTTGGAGAGGAGGAAAAAGTCCATTGAAAGCAAAAATCTCCGAANTCGCGCTGCACGTTCCTTCTCCACTCCTCCTCTCCCTTAAGAGAGTAAGCGACCAAATCCCCGTTACCGAAGAAGAAAATGACCCTTTCCCCATCGGTTACCGGAGAAGGACTGGCGTAATTGGACTTGGAATCAAGTTGGTGGGAAAACCCGTCTCCTCCGGGAAGATAACCGCTTCCCGCNTTCCTTTGCCAGAGAATCTTTCCGGTAAAGCGGTCCAAGCACAAAGCCACCAAATCTCCCTGNTTCTCANCCGCATCGGAACTCATTGTAACGGAGGAAAGAAAAACTCTACTGGAATCAATGATAGGTGTTGCNGCGGACGAACCGGGCANGGAACATTTCCATCTTACGCCTTCATCGGGTCCGAATTTCTCGGGAAGCGCACCTTCTTGNCCTTGGGAACCATTGTAGTTCGGACCTCGCCAATTGGTCCATGTGCCTAGACCGGATTCAGCTGAAAGGAAGAAAGGAACTCCCAACTTTAAAAGTAAGAGGGCATGCAAAAACACGGAAGATTTCATGAGTAAAACTTAAATGCCCTTGTACGCCTCATCGAGCAAAATCAACTTGAAAGGGGATTTTTTTTCACTCGCGTGTAGGCTTTGCTCATCTCTCTTTTCCCTTGGCTTTACTTTCAATTTTTTCACGCAACTGTTCTTCCTCCATCCAATTCAGAAGATCTTCACTCGACTTCGAACTCTCAGAGTCGGGGGTGATTCCGAATTCCTCCATGAAGTCATTCTCTATTTCCCTTTCGAGCAGGGCTTGGTCCTTTTTGGTGGCTTGCCTGCGAAGCGCAAGTAAAATTCCAACGGCCAATGACAATAAAATCAAGAAACCCANCAGATTCATTCGAACCGGGGCATTAGGGTGNCTTGATTGTGGTCGCAATCACCGAGGCCAAATNATCCAAGGCAACGCTCATCGNCTTCACTTCGGAAATCTCACCCATACCGCGAATAGGAAAAACTGAGTCGTAGGAATGATTTTCAACTTCATCACNCAAAGAGGTTATTTCAAAAATGCCCTTCAATCTAATTTGCTCACCGTTAATTTTCTCAAATCTCTCGACCGACATGCCAATTTCCCAAGTGCATCCGCTTTTCTTGCGATTTGGAAAAACGGAATACCTTAGAATCTTCGTCTTGAGCGCCAAATTGGAACCCAAAACGCGAGCAATGCCCTCCTCCAAGGGTTCTCCCCACCGGTGGCTTTCTCGAAACTCAACCGATTCCTCCCTGGGTCTGCAAACCAGTCGATTATCCTGCAAGTACCTAGGCACCTGCACTTGGTTCACGTAAAAACTGTTTTCCGTATCGAAATCGGTCTGGTTACGATCTTCGGAAATTGGAGCCAAAAGGTAAAAATCAGGTTTTACGTGGGTCGATTCAGGTACCACGCAGGAGCCCAAAAAAATCAGACTTGGCAAACTTACTAAAATCAAATTCTTCACTATGCTACTCCTCCTTTGAGGGTTTCCCTCTGATTATTGCCTGTGGATTTCTTTCCAACAAATCCGCAAGTTTCTTCAAAGACTTGGCCATGGCGGATACTTCGCGAAAGGTGGTCTCCACCTCGAACCGAAGGTCGGACTCAGGAGCCACTACGGTTTCCAATCGCTCGGCTAAGTCACTCACTTTGGCAAGAGTCACCCGAGATTGCTCCGAAGTCTTTAAAAGGCTAGGCCCCAAACCCAAATAGGCTTCGGAAAAGTCACTTATGAATGCGCGCAATGCAACGTTCGTTTCCGCGAAATCTTTCATAACCATCGCAAAATCCAATTCCTCCAAACGTCCGGTTGCAGCCTCCATCAATTTGCTGATCTGCTTGCTCAATTTATCCAAGTTTATGCTCTCGCTGAGTTCCGCGAAGATCGAAGCCTGTGTACGAAGCTCACGGTGTCCATAAAGGGTCGGTTTACTGAGATCGGCTTGATCATAAAGCTCATCGGTGGTGAGATTAACGTACAAGATTCCCGTGACGAAACTTTCTTGAATCAACTGCCCGACCAACCTTGGAATGATTTCCTCCTTAAAGAGACCTTCCTGATCAAAAATTTCGTTTCCACTTTCCACCATGTGCCGCAAGACAAGTTTTCGGTTGATTTCGATCAGTACGGGAACCGGACCGTCTTCCACCGCATCGCCAAGAAAGAACCTTTCAACCCGACCAATCCTTACCCCATTCAAGGTTACTTTTCCTCCCTCGTACAAGCCATACATATTTTCATGAAAAACTAAAACGAATCGTTCGTTCCTGCTTCCGATCGATGAAAAGCCACCAGTGAAGATGGCGAAACCGAGCAGAAGGATCAATCCACCCAAAGAGAAGACCCCGACCAAAATACTGTTACCTGATGATTTCACGCGAGTGTTATGTTAGGAATTCCATGGTCATGAATCAATGAGCAAGTTCTAGGGCGTTTCGTTCCCTCGACTCAAGAAAGCGCGAACTTGATCGTGAGCGCTCGAATGAAGCAATTGAAGAGGTGTACCCTGATCGATGAGCGTTTTTGTTTCCGCATCCAAAAAAACAGCATAATCAGCGATTTCAAAGATACTTGCCAATTCATGGGTGATTACGACAAATGTGATTCCCAAACTCTCCTTCAATTCATTGATCAAATCATCCAGCCTCCTGGAAGTCAAGGGATCCAACCCGGCGGAAGGTTCGTCAAGAAAAAGAACTTTCGGGTCCAAAGCCATGGCTCGGGCCAGACCGGCTCGCTTTTTCATGCCTCCACTCAGCTCGGATGGATAGAAATTCTCAAAACCGCGTAAGCCGACCAGACTCAGTTTGTAACTTGCGATCTGAGCAATCTCTTCGTCTCCGAGCGCGGTGTGGGTTTTGAGGGGAAGCGAAACGTTTTCCATCAAAGACATCGAACTCCACAATGCTCCCCCTTGAAAAAGAACCCCGAATTCCTTGGTGATGAGCGACCTTTCCACCGAATCCGAGGCCCAGTAATCCCTACCTCGAACCATTACCTTTCCACCATTCGGCTCGAGAAGTCCGGTCATTGCCTTAAGCACGGTGCTCTTCCCGCATCCACTTCCCCCAATTACCACAACGCAGTCTCCTTCCCTGACCGCAAAAGACACTTTTTCAAGGACCTTGTGATCGCCGTAGGACAAGCCCACCTCCTTTAACTCAAGAACCTTGGAAACCTTTTCGAGCGCTTCACTCATCTCAAATCAAGGTAACTGAAGATAATTTCAAACATGGCATCACAGACCACGATCAAAGTGATCGAGAGTACCACCGCAGAAGTCACTGCCTTTCCCAAGGATGCGGAATTGCTTCCGGCATTCAATCCCTTGTAGCAACCAACCAGTCCAATAATCAATCCGAACAAGAGACTTTTCAGCAATCCGGAAAAGATTTCCCACATACTACTCAGAGCGGACTGCGTTTGTTCGAAATAGTGCAAAACCGAAAAATCCATAACCTGAGTGCCCACGGCAAGCCCTCCGAGCATACCAACCACGTCCGCATACAAGGTGAGCAGAGGCGTCATAAGAAAAAGGGCTAGGGTTCTCGGCAGCACCAAAAAATCAATCGGAGAAATCCCAAAAGTCCTAAGGGAATCGATTTCTTCATTCAATTTCATGTTTCCAATTTCCGCTGCGAAAGCCGCGCCCGTCCGCCCCGCCATGATGATCGCAACCATCAAGGCTCCCATTTCTCGCACCATGGCCAAGCTGACCAAATCGGCGACGTAAATTTTGGCATTGAACTTTTCCAACTGCACGCTTCCAACGAAGGCCATGGTGAGGCCTGTTAAAAAACTGATTAAGGTTACGATTGGCAAAGCCGAGGCTCCGCTCGAACGAGCGGCCTCCGCAAAATCATACCACCGCATCTTCGACTTTCCACAAACCAACCGAGAAAAGGCCAGTACCCACTCACCCCAAAAGGAAACGAACCGACTTGCAAAAAAAAGAAATTTGAGATCGGGAAAATAGAGCTTGCGGTTCGCGTATTGATTTTTGGAAAGAGTGGGGCTCAAACCGCTCATATTGAGCAAACTGCGAAGACCTTCGGGCAGATCATTCAAAACGATCTTCTTACCACTCGCATCCAAGGTTCCAATCATCTTTGACAGGAAAACAACTAAGGTCGAATCCCACTGGACACTCTCTTCCAATTCAAAACTCATCTCATTGAAAGAGGAGTTTCTTTTCAAATATGACTTCCAATCCTGCTGGAGTTCGTCTCGGAAATCATCATTCAAAGACCATTTGCCTCCGAAACGGCAGACAACCGCATCTCCATCCCCGGAAAAGGCTATGCAAGGCTTTTTACTTTCGCCATTTTTGGGCGAAGAGGTATGGTGAAGGTTTGTCATTTATCAAACTCGTTACCAATCAAAGTAAAGGAAATATGCGCATACGGGCAATCATGTTCGACCTCGATGGTACCTTAATCGATCAATTCGGTCCGATTCATCGGGCATTTTCCAAAGTGCTGGTCCAAATGGGATTTGACTCGCCCAGTTATGAAACCGTCAAACGAGCGGTGGGAGGAGCTTCCGACTCAACCATGGCCAAACTGGTGGGCCAGGAACGGGCTGAGGAGGCCGTGCGCTTGCTTCGACCCATTTTCGAATCCGAAATGCTGGACGGACTGATTGCCCTTCCGGGATCGATTGAAATGCTTCGGAAATGCTCGGATTCAGGGATTCGAACCGCTGTTCTCACCAATAAGCACGGTCCCCATGCCCGCGCCGCCTGTTCTCATCTAGGTTTTGACTCATACTTGGAATTGGTGGTTGGAGCCAATGATACCGAGTGGAAAAAACCGGACTCCCGTTTGACGCGTAGAACTCTGGATGAATTCGGAGCAAAAGTCGAAAGTACGATTTACGTCGGGGACTCGCCTTACGATTATGAAACTGCCCGCGCAGTGGGCATGAAAGCTTATTTAGTGAGCACCGGAACTCATAGTTTCGAAGAACTTTCCGCACTCCCCGATTGCGTGGTAACTTACAACCTCGAAGAACTGAGTCGTTTGATTCTCAACTAGTGTTTTACTAGGTTCGGATTACCTCAAAAAGAGAGGGTGATTTTCTCGTTTGACCTAGTCCTATTGTATTGTAGAGTAAACCTAATCCCCTATCCACTGTGTTATGATCGATACGCTGAAAAAATCGTCGAGGAATTCCCCATATTCCCTTGATAAAATCGACTTGGATAAGCTTTCCGGCAGAGTTCTTGAAACTGGCTCGGACAGGAAACTTCGAGCCATCTATCTGACTGAAGACCATCAAGAATACTTGAATTGCCTGGAAGAACTCAGTTCCATCACTCGGGTCAGCTTGGATCACTGCAACTCCATCACTTGGTTGCTCCGCTCCGGTCATTACCAATCCTATTCCATCTTCGTTTTGCCCGATGAAAGCCCGCTGGTTACGTCCGAAGACCTTTTCCTTCTCTTGAAACATCGATTAAAACTTCCTTTCAGGTTGATTACCGGAATCACCGAAATCAATGACTTGAAAAAGGTTCTGCACGATGCGTGCGAGGCAATAAACTTGGATATGTCAATCGACCGAGTCGTAGGGAACTACGTTTCCGAAATCGAGGAAAAATCTCCGGTGATCCGTTCTGAAGCGAATGCCAAAGACCCGCAAATCAGCGAAGATGAGTTTAAGGAAATTCTCAGGACCGAATTGCGTGACCATTTGAATTGCCCGCCCGAAGACATCCTCAAGGAAGCGATCAACACCATCCGCAAGGAACCCTGATTCTCGATCCAATGGGTGGGCGGGACAATCATCCATAAGGTCTTTCGATGACCAAACGATGATGAAGCGTATTGGGCAACCTTGGTCATTCCGAGCAAAGTTTTTGCTCTCGACCGTGCTTATTTCTTTGATTTTGCCTACGATGGGGGGCCTTTTCCTCTACAACCGTGAGGCAAACACTGCGAAAAGCCTTATTTTTGATGAGGTCGTCCACCAAACGACCTCTTTGGCCAAAAGTTTGCCACCCGCCATTGCCTTTGAAGACGTAGTCAGCGCTTATGATTTGATCGATTCCCTCTCCATCAATCCCCAAATCAAGCGAGTAAGCGTTTGGAAGAAAAACCTAGAAAGCAAATTCGCTGACTTCGAATACTTTACTTCCGTTCATCCAGACGATTCTTCAGAATACCCAAGTTCTCCTCCTCAAATTGGCGAAATATGGGCCGAACGGATCTTACGCGTAACCAAACCCATTCTTTCCTTCGATGAGCAAGTCGGTTTGATTTCCGTGGAAAGATCCCTTTCCGACCTCATTCAAAAAAGAACCACCTTTATCCAATTTGTGGGAAGCTCATGGTTCATCATCATTCTAATTATCCTATTGGTGACGCTTTGGTATCAAAATGCGCTCACCCGACCCTTGAAGGAACTGATGACCGTCGCGGAAAAGATTTCCACCGAGGGCACCTACGGACACCGGGCCAAAAAACTCAGTGAGGATGAGTTTGGCAAGCTGACCACTCTCTTTAACCAAATGATGGATTCTCTTGCGGAAAGCAACCGGAGGCTCCTCGAATCCAAAAATGACATGGAAGACCGGGTTAAGGAACGGACTCTGGATTTAACCATCGCCAACCAAAGAATCATCGCCGAAATGAACCAAAAGGAGAAGGCGACGAGTGAATTGATCCAAACCAAGGATCAACTCAACAAACGCGAGAAGCTCGCAAGCGTCGGGCAGGTGTCTTCGAACATTGCCCATGAATTGCGCAACCCCATGGCCGCGATTCGCAACTCCGTTTATTTCCTTCGACTCAAGAACGAAGACGACCCCAAGGTCACCCATCACCTTGAGGTGATTGACCGTGAACTCTCCCGAAGTGACGAGGTCATCGAGAGGCTTCTTCAAATGACGAAGGAAGAAAGCATCAAAATCGAAAGCGTCGATCTGGAGGAACTGGCCAAAGAGGCTCTCATGTACACCGATACCTCCAACTCTTCCGACTTTCGATTCAGGTACGAACCTGACGCCTTTGAGGTGAAAGTGGACCGCATCCTCTTCCGCCAAGTCCTATCGAATCTATTTCTTAACTCCATTCAAGCATCCAATGGAAGCCCGGGCAGATGTCCATTGGGAGTCATCGCTCAAAAAAAAGGAGGTCCTTCCGTGCAAATCAGAGTGTGGGATCGTGGAAGCGGAATCACCAGCGAACACCGGGAAAGAATATTCGAACCCCTTTATTCCGACAAAATGGATGGCGTCGGGTTGGGACTTCCATTGTGCAAGGATATTTTGGTCCGGCACAAAGGAAAGATTTCTCTTGAAAAAACCTCATCCGAGGGCACGGTATTCCTCATCGAATTACCAAATTAACCTATTACACTAAAGAACAAGCATGAGCGATCAGCGAAAATCCACAACCGTTCTCGTCGTTGACGATCATCCGGCCATCCGCTCCACCATGACGGATGTGCTTGAAGCCGAAGGTTTCATTCCCGATCACGCCGAAAACGGTTCGGACGCCATTAGGAAATGCATCGAAAATGATTATGACTTTGTGCTTCTGGACATGCAAATGCCAGACATGAACGGAGTCGAAGTGCTCCGCCAACTCAAAGCCAAAAACCGATACCATTCAAAATTTATCGTGATCACCGCCTTTTCCGTTCAGGAACTTGAAGACCAAGCTTGCGAATTCGGAATCTACGCCTTTCTTCGCAAACCCATCAAAGTCGAAAAGATCATTGAAATCATACGCGACAACCGAGGAATTTCCATTCTCTTGCATCTGGAAGACACCCATTTGCGAACGGGGATATCGCATCTGCTTGAGGACAGCGGATTCCTTGTAACCACAACCAAGAATCACGACGACGCCCTCAATCAACTAAGGCAGATAAATTACAATTTCGTGATCTACGACTCCGATTCGCCGGGAATCGAGCAGGATGCCATTCAGCGGACCATTAAAACCATGAATTCGGACACTCATTGCGTTGAAACCAACGAAGACGAATCTCCCAAGCAGGTCAGCAACCGGATCAAACAACTGATCGAACAAGCCAAGAAGGTAGCCGCCTGATTCTCAAAGTTTCACGAAAAGATGACTCCCTACTGGAATCCAGTCGTGCAACTCAATTGCGTCCTCATTGGAAACCTGAAGGCAACCTGAACTTGCCGGGACGCCCAAGTTTTCCTCATGGTTGGTTCCATGAAGGTAAACGTACCGATCATAGGTATCGATCCCCTCCCCCTTGTTCAGTCCCTCCTCCAATCCCTGCAAACGCAGAATCCGGGTGGTGATCAAATTCTTTTCGCGCTCCTTCGCGGAACATTCATCATAACGTAATCCGATTGGCTTGCGACCCTTGAAAACCATCCCCAAGGGCTCCCCGTCTCCGATCTTCTCGCACACCATATGCAACCCATCGGGAGTGCCTAGGGAATTTTCTTTGCAGGAAGGTGGGCGCTTGGAACTTGACATTCGGTACTCCTTCACGCTTTTCCCATTATGGAAACGTACGAGAAGCTGATCCCTGATGGAGGCAACCAATGCGTTTTCCGTGCATTTGACTCCCAAGGTCGAAACCCTCTTAAAATAATCATCATACAAACAGTCAAAATTCATTGAAAAAATATCGTGTTGGAATCGTCGGCGCCACTGGAGCCGTAGGTCAGGAAATCATCCGTTTGCTTGAAAAGCGAGACTTTCCAATCGCCCAAGCCAAACTGCTTGCCTCCTCCCGCTCCGCCGGTCGGGAAATCCAGGCCTGCGGAAACCTGGAAACCGTGGAGGAAACCAAGCCCGAGTCCTTCAAGAACCTGGACATGGCCATATTCAGTTCCGGATCGGAAAACTCGATGCAACTTGCGGAGGAAGCCAAAAGGCATGGATGCGTGGTCATCGACAACAGTTCCGCCTTTCGCATGGATCCCTCCGTTCCTCTGGTCATTCCGGAAATAAATGGGGACGAACTCGAAAACCACCGTGGCATCATCGCCAACCCCAACTGTTCCACCGCCGTCGCTTTGATGGGCCTTTATCCCCTGCATCAGCGTTTTGGTCTAAAGCGCTTCTTTGCCTCCACCTACCAAGCGGTCTCTGGGGCCGGAGCTCACGGTTCGGTTTCTCTGGACCATGAGGTCAAAGAAAAAGCCTCCGGCCAAAAAAGCGACACCCCCTTCGAATCCGCTTTCGTTCACCCCATTGCCTTCAATCTGATCCCTCACGTCGATACCTTTCGCGAGGACGGATACACCAAGGAGGAAATGAAAATGAGAAACGAGGCGCGCAAAATCCTCAATCTCCCAAAACTCGGGGTTTCCTGCACCTGTGTGAGAGTTCCCGTCTATCGCGCTCATTCCATCAGCATCAATGCGGAATTCAAGTCCCCGGTCAACGTTCCGGACGCCAAATCCGCCCTCGAAAAATTCGACGGATTGGAACTCTTCGACTTACCCAACGCCAACCGCTATCCGATGCCCATTCATTTCTCCGAAAGGGAAAACTGCGGCATTGGCCGTGTCCGTCTCGATCATGGCTTCGAAAATGGCCTCGCTTTGTGGGTGGTGGGTGACCAACTTTGGAAAGGAGCCGCTCTCAATGCCATTCAAATTGCCGAAGCCCTCGTGGAGAGGAAGTGCCTGAGGTTCATGTAAGCGCTCAAATTGGCAAGGGACGTGCTTATCTCCATGCATGAATCCAGTTGTAGCCTCCAGTCTCGTTTCCCTTGGAAAAGAAGTTTTTGAACGGATCACCTCCTCTCCCAAGGTAGAGGCTGGCGCCCATCTTCAATCGGGCAACCAATCCTTCGTTTCGGAAATGCGGGAAGCTCAGGATTCCCCTAGCCTTCCCAACCTCGCCCAACTTTCCGAAACTCAACTGAAGGATTTGCTTCTCAAGGATCCTACGGTGGCCTCTTTCATACAAGAAAATCCGAACTGTCAAATTTTCCTCCAAAAACGAGCTGATGGCACCATGCAACTTGGTTCTTCCTCCGGACAGTCCCTCGTACTTGAGAAAGAATCTCCGGTCAACCAAACCTGCCTCGCCTTCTTCGAGCAATCCATGCTCAACGGAACCTCCCAATCCCCGCTTCGGCCCGACGCAGTCATTCTGAAGTCCTGATCCACCCTTCGTTTTCGATGAAGCTGGTTGCCTAAGAACCCGTATCATCCGAATCCCCCCATGAAGGCACCCTCTGATTTCCTCCTCATCGAGCGGATCAACCAGTGTCCCAAGCTCGCTTCCCTGCGAAGCATCAACCAAACCCTCGAAGCCCTTCTCGATTCCGAGGATTCCTTTATGGCTCAGATTGCCGAGGTCATCCGGCTCGACCCTTCCCTCACCACCCGCGTACTTGATCTGGTCAATTCAATCTTCTTCGGCACCAAGGACGAACAGCGGATTTCGGGAGTCGAGGAAGCCTCCATCTTTCTCGGCCTGAACCGGATCAAGGAATTGTTGGCCGCCACTCCCGTCATCGAGGAAATCTTCCGCTTGGGAAAAAGCAGCGAATCCTTCCCTTGGGTGGACTTTTGGAAACACAGCATTGGAACCGCGATTCTCTCCCGTGAACTCCTGTCCCTGGCCGATGAGAAATTCGAACAGGAAGAGGACTACGTATCCGGCCTGCTTCATAACCTAGGCATCCTGATTCTGGCAATCACCTTTCCCGAGCACTTCGAGGAAGTATACAGGAAACCCTCCGACACGCCCCTGAACCTACTCGAACTCGAAGGCAGTCTGGTGGGCTGGGATCACGCCAAAATTGGAGCCTACTATCTCTGGAACCATCACATCTCGGAGGAAGTGGTGGATGCGGTTCACTGGCACAACGAACCTTCCCAAGCCACCGTGAACCCCAAACTCGCCTCTGCGATTCAAATATCCGACAACCTGGTCAAGCAACTGGGTGTCTTGGGAATGGAAAAGACCGCCCGCCCTGCAAAGGACTCTCATCTGCAGCTCGAAGGCTGGAAAATTCTCTTTGGGGACAAGACGGTTCCACCCGCCGATGAGGGAGAAGAGGAACAGGAGCAAAAGGAGGAAGAGGAAATCTTGGAACCGACAATTGAGGACCGATTGAGCGAAACTCTCGAGAGACTCAGTCAGACTCTCAACGGCATAGTCTAGGCTAGCCTAGGGCTTGATCCACTGATCCTCGCGGGCGGCCTTGGCCACCTTCATCGCGCCGATGGCCACGAACGGCTTCACTTCCCGAGCGGAAATACGCACGTCCGGATCCTCGTACCCATCGTCCGCCAAAAGCCTCTGCAGCTCCTGATCGATGTTACGGATTCGGCTACCTCCTCCGGTCAGGATGATGTTTTGCAGCATCGAAAAGACCGATTGCGGAGAAGCCACCGCGATCACCTGTTTGATGGAGTCGAAAATTTCCCCAAGCAATTGGTTGCAGGCTTCTCCGACCTGTTTTCCGATCTCGATCTTTCTGGGCTTGCCGTCAACCGGCACCTTGACCCGGGCGCCCGATTCGCTTTCGCCGACGTAGGAATAGGTCTCCTTGAACTTTCGGGTCATCGACAAGGGAACGTCAACCTCAGGGTAAGCCTCCCGAATTGCCTTGTCTAGGATGACGTCGACCTCATTCCCGGCAAAAGGAATGCTGAGCAAATCCTCGGGCTTGGGGAAATAGCCCTGCACGATGCAAAAATCCGTGGTTCCCGCGCCAATATCGACGAAGAGGGAATTGTTGACCGGATCCTTGTAATCCGGATCACCCAGTTTTTCCTCATCCCTCATGCCAAGGGCGGCCAGGAAAGGTTCGGGAATGAATAGAATCCCGTCAAAGGCTCCCTTGGCGGCTTTTTTCAAATTGTCCTTGGCGTCTCCATCCGCCACCGCGGGAATTCCGATTACACAATAGACTTCGCGCTTGCGCTCCGGATCCACTTTTTCGCGCAGATATCCCAGAAAGGACTTCGTGGCATCCAAATCACTGACCACGCCATCGCTCAGCGGGTGAACCAGACGTAGGTGCAACTCATTGGCCAAAGCCTCGTCGCCATGGAGCATCTTTGCATTTCCGGGTAAAATCCCGGCTAGAATTCCATCCTCCGGATACCCCACCACCGTGGGCACCAAAGTTCCATGATTTTCCTCGGATCCAGGCTTGCTCAGCCGGGAAAGGATGCAGGACTGCAAAGTGCCCAAGTCCAGCCCCACGTAGAGCTTACGCTTCTTGGAGTCGGCATCCTCGGAAGCCTCCCCGGACGGATCATCATTGGAATTTTCTTTTTTACTTTCGGTCATGATGGAAAAGGCAAGATACGAAGTTTTGCAACTTTGCCCAAAGCATGGCAAGAAAATCCATCGAAATTCTTTTCGATTCTAGGAATCCTTGGACAAAACCTCATCGATCATCTGCTCGATTTCATCAAAGCGCAGACCGATTCCCTTGGGCGGATCCAAATGCTCCACCTGCTCCTCGGCAAAAGACTCTTCCTCCTCCGGTTCTTCGGTCACGGGGTCGGGTTCGGTCAAATCGATCTCCGCCTGCTGCTCCTCCTTGGCGTCCGCCTGACTTGGCTTTGGCGCCTTGGCCAATTCCTTGGCGAGCTTTTCCAAACCGGAGGCCGCCCTTTTCAATTCCTTGCGGACCAATTCGGCCACCCGGGTCTCGAACCGCCCCGCAAACAAATCGAAAGCGGTGGCCAACTCGTCGGCTCGGGCGGACTCGTCGTCGAACATCTCCTTCAGTTTGGCCTTTTTTTCCGCCGGCTCCAATGAGGTGGACTTGGCCCAGCCCACGACAAGCAGGGGAATTTCATTCTTCAGCACCTCGATCGCCCCGTCTTCGTCACCCACCAGTCGGCGAACGCAAGCCCGCCGAAATCCGGCCTTCAAGGCCTCGAGGGGAGATGCTGCGGTGGGTTGTGCGCTCATTGGGGTAAAATGTACCGAATACTCACTCCTCTTCGTTCAGACAACTCAATTCCTTCTCCGCCTCTTTGCAGGCCCACTCATCACCCCGTTCCACCAAAGCTCGAACCTCCTCCTGCCCCAGACCCATCGCATCCTTGAGATAAGTTCGAAGATCGGCTGCCAAATCTGCGTAAAAGACCGGTCCACCCCGCACAAAACCCAGCGAACGCCCATGCAGGGCCTGCCTGCTCATACCCAGAAGATCGAGCCAATCCGGTTGCCACCCTCCTTCACAGAATTGCAGGTAAATCGATTCATCGGGCCCGTACAGTTTCTCCCCCACCAATTCGTATCCCATGTATTGGGCATGGGCCCGGATCTGATGCTTTCTTCCGGTTTTCGTGGAAACCACGCAAAAACTGAACCCCCTTGACACGCCCAAAGGCTCGAAGATCGATTCCGCGCGCTTGGAAGTCCGGGTTCGATCCACCACTCTTTGCTTCACGAAAACCGAGCTATCCGGATCCTTCCCCAAAAAAGTGGACAACTCGCGTCTTTCGCTCAATTCCCCACGAAGGATGACAAAGTAACTCCTGCGGACCGTCTTCCGTTCGATTCCCTTTTGCCAGAGACTGGCTGCCTTGCGGTGCTTGGCGAGCAGGACCACCCCACTGGTTTCGCGGTCCAACCGGCTTGCCAGATGGATCGAATCCACGCTCAGGTATTCCTTGGCCGCCCCCACCAGACTGGACCATGGACCGTTCTTCGACGGGTGGCAAACCAACCAACCCGGTTTGTTCAGCACCAAAAGATCATCGTCCTCGAAAAGAATCCACCCGGCAAAGTCTTCGGGGTCGATCAGAGGCGCATCCNAGGATTCCGAGCTCACGCAAACCCCCTTTGGAATCNTANCTTCCNAAGATTCTTAAAAAAAAATGAAAACTTTATTGGAAATCCCATTTTTGGCGCGCGAAGTTAGAGAGTGTTCGTTTCTTACGAACCACCAAACATTAATCACATAAAACGACAAACGCATATGAAGAACAACTTGATTCTCTCCGGTCTCCACTTCGATCTTAAAGATGGGCACAAAACCCTCATTTCCGAAAAAATGGAAAAAATCTTTAAGCACGAGGAGAAAATCATCCGGGCGCGAATCGAATTGGAACACGATTCCAAATCCTCCTCCCACAAAAACGAATACGTCGCCAAAGGCCACTTGGAACTCAAAGGCACCACCATCACAATCTCCACCGCCAGCGACAACATCAACAAATCCATCGATGACCTCGTCGACAAACTGGACCGCGGACTTCGGAGAAGATCAAGACTTCGCCGGGTCAAACGCAAGCAAGGCAGCCTAAACGAACTCCCCCAAGCCGCCTAAGTCTTTCTACCCCAAAATCTTACTCCTAAAACGCCTGTCCAGTCCGGACGGGCGTTTTCTTTTGCCGACCGTACTCTCCGCCCCACCACTCCACCCTTCACCCATATTATTTAATATTTTACTTGCATATCTGCATATTTGGTGTGTTTGCGTTATTAGAAGTCTTGTATCAATCAAAAAATCATTCAATACCATGAAAATAAAAATTTCCTTCATTCTCTGCTCTTCGATCCTGATCTTCCTATTGGTTGCGGTTACCGCAAAAGCCGAATTGCATTCCGGAATGAAGGAGCTTGTCGGTTCATCGCTGATCGACAAGTCCGGCAATGAATTTTCCACCGAAGTCCTCTCAGGGAAAATGATCGGGCTGTATTTTTCCGCAGGATGGTGCCCTCCCTGCAAGACCTTCAGTCCGAAAATCCGTGATTTTCGAAACCAGAACTCCGAAGACTTCGAAATCGTCATGGTCAGTGCCGAAAGCAGTTCGTACGCTCAATTGAATTATATGAAAGACATGGATATGAGTGGCTACGCCCTCGCTCTGAATTCCCCGAAAACAAATCAGCTTTACAGGCAATTCAGCATCACCGGAATTCCCACCGTGGTCATCCTGTCCCCCGACGGATCCATCCTTTCCCAAAACGGTCGGTCCGAGATAACCTACAACGCGAACACTTCCATTTCCATCTGGAAAAATTCTCCGAACTACGTCGACACGAAGAACGAGGAAGAGGACCAGCAACCGGAAACCGCCTCCGGTTCGAACGCCTCCGCTCCTCCTTCGACGGCTCCTCCGGCGCGTCCCGGATCGACCTTGGAAAAGGAAATCGAGGAACTGAAGGCGGAAAACGCCAGGAAGGACGCTCTGATCGCCGAACTCAAGGAATGGGCCGAGCAGTGTGAGAAATTAGCGGTCGACTTCAATGCCAGTTGCGCAGCCCTCAGCGGAGAGGTCAATGGCCTCAAGACCGAGATCGTTGCCCTGACCGGGGAAAACGACAACCTGCGCGCTCAACTCTCAAACGCCGAGACTACCGCCTCCGCCTGCAGCATGGAACTCGCCCAGGTCAAACAGCAACTCGAACAATGCCAGGCCCAGGCGCAGGCTCCCTTCCTCACGGAATGGATCTACAGCCCCGAACAGGGCTGGCTCTACACCAACGCCGAATTCTTCCCCTTCATCTACAGCGAAAGCCAAGGAGACTGGTTACTCTATGAAATCGGATCCTCCAGCGCCCGGAACTTCTTCAACTACAAGGACAACGAGTGGCAATCCTGGTGATTGCGGGAAACTCACCCAAGACAAGATAACTCTTTCTACTCCATACTCTTACATCCAAAACGCCCGTCCGCTCCGGACGGGCGTTTTCTTTTCGAAAAAGAGGGGAATCTGCCTCATAAGCTCGCCTATTGACAAAGCAAATGCATTGCACGATGATTGCATTTTAATGCGAGCATCCCTTCACCTGTTCACGCTCCTGCTCCTGTGCGCCCTACGGGCGGATGCGGTTCCCCCTACCCTCAACTACGCCGGACAGGTGGCGGTCAACGGACAGGCCTTCGACGGTCAGGGACTCTTCAAGTTCGCCTTGGTCAACGCCGAGGGCAATGCCAGTCATTGGAGCAATGACGGAACGAGCGCCGAAGGTTCCGAACCCCAGGACTCGGTCAGCGTATCCGTCAACGGAGGCTTGTATTCGATCTTGCTGGGCAATTCCGCGATTCCCGGAATGAGCGCCCTCGATCCCGCAATCTTTCAGCAAGAACCCAATCTTCGTCTTCGGGTCGGGTTCAATGACGGTGTGAATGGGTTTCAGCAATTGAGTCCCGATCG
>NZLE01000069.1 GCA_002692605.1 Opitutia bacterium | reverse complement strand
TTCAAATGGGCAACCGAAGCGTTTCCTTTTTCGCAGAGTCTCCCCTACCTCGTTCCTTTGGCAAATTACTCGCCTAGAAATAGTAACTAGCCCCGACTTCCGCCAAATAAGCATCGATCGGCTCAAAGGAATCCTCACCACCCAATGAACCGAGATAAGTCCATCTCAAGTTTAGGCTTCCACGGTCCGAAATTGCAATTCGGGCTCCAATGCCAGCAGAGTAACTGAAGGCATTTGCCCTTTGCTCAGGATAAGGAGCGGGTAACTCGGAAAGGGAAGAAAAACAATACCCGGCGCCCAACCCCAAATCCAAAGCAAACCATGGATTTATATCCAAAAGGTAATTCCCACGAACTCGGGCGCTGTGAAAACTTAGACTACCTGTTTTTGAGACGGGAATGGACAAGCCCGAAGTTGTCCAAAGCCACGCGCTCCATGCCTCTTCAGACAAACTGGCCTGCGAATAGGCATAACTAAATGAGAAACTCCATTGATCGAATTTACGACCGATATCCAAACCACCTGCAATTCCGGTATCAAATTCAATTGGTATCTCGTCATCCCCAAAGGAGAACTTGGAGGGCTGGGCCATCAAAGCTCCAACCGAAAAACCCAAGTAGTACCGATTGCTCAAACTCGAAGTCATTTGATTTGAAAACTTTTTCTCCCGCACGACTGAATCGGAGGGCTTGGGTTTGTCTTCGGAAGACGAATTTTCCAAAGAATCCTTCAACTGCTCGGCTGGCCCGCCCTTTTTCAACTCGAACTGAGATTGAAAAAGCTGATTCCAACGGAGTCGGCTTCTTCTCAGTCTTTCTTCATAGGAATTGACTTGGTTTCGCAGGTTGTCGACTTTAACGTCAAATGCCCGGTCCGTCAGGGGCACATATCTCTCATAGCTGGAAGATGAGTATTCTTGAGCCAAGGAAAATTGGCTCATCAGAACACACAGACAAAAACCTATGCCGAATAGGTATGNTTTCATTGAAAAGATCATTTTTCGTAACGTTTCCGAAGAATGTTCTCAATGGTGGCTGGTTCGAAAAGAGCCTTCAAGCTTCTTTTATCAAGAAGTTCATCGATGATGAATTCCTCATCCCATGAAATCCTCTCTCCGTTTTCATTGAGCCAACCCATGAAGATGGAACGGTCTCCGGCTANGGCTTTTANCAAAACCGGACTTCCGTAGTCNTAGGANTCCACTCCTTCAACATTCCCGANTCCTTGTCCCTGATTGACAACTTCAACGGATAGAGGTGGAATTTTTGAAAAACGAGCCAGCAAGGTAACGGAACGGCTGAGGGGAGCGAGTTCAATTGCATTTTCCATGGAGGAGACTCCTCCCGACCAACCGTCGAAGGAATATCCGTATTCCGGGTGNGCACTCAGTCTTGGCGAGAAGCCATTTTCCTTCATCCCACCTCCGAGCACCGTCCCATAAGTTGGATTNTCGAGCTCCACATTGACTGAGAAACGCAATTCGTCGGTAAACCAAGNNTTGGCATCATAATCGAAAAACCACCTTGGATCTCTGCTCCCGGGGGAATGCCAAACGTATCCTCTCCATTTATTGGAAAAGAAATGATGTTTGGTTGTAGCGGAATAAATTTCCGAACTGGTCCACAGCCAATCGTTCAACTTGGAATCAAAAACCCAAATTTCGTTATCGTTGGTTTCCTCAATATAAAGCCAACCATGGATCGAGTGAAAAATCCAATCGGAATTGGGCATTGCAAAATAGTCACCGAACCAATCATGCTTGTACCAAAAGGTATCCCCAATCGCTTGAGCGGAATCNCCCAAGGGGACGGGAATGGGCACGCGAGTGCCGGCATGGGCAATGGGAACCCATGTCGAGAAGTGGTCCACCAATAAATGAATGCTATGAGCCTCGGCTTCAAGAACTTGGTTGGTTTGAGGCCGCCATGAGTTGAAACTACTGTCAAAATAGGCAACCTCAACATCCGTAAGTTCCAATTTCATGCCATCGAGGAAAAATGAATTTATTGGAATGGTCAATTTTACCTTCTTCCTAAAATGCCCTTCGATCAACTTTCCTTTTTCGTCAAACAAACTGATTTCATAGGCATATCCCACTGGAACACTGAGCAAATCACGATGCAACCTTTCCAAAGAAGGAGATACGACTAATCGGACAATCCTCTGCTCCGGTTCGACGGGAACCGCACCTTTGGGAATGAGGATTTCCAACCCGTCAGGCAATAACATTTGAAAATTAGCCCATGGATCAAAGAATTGACTGGTCTCTTCGGGCATAGGAGTGGCTCCACTGAAATCATCAAGCTCCAGAACAATTCCTTCAGTTCCACTCACAAATGGGCCTTGATCCGACAAGGTCGCCAAGTCCTTTCCTGCGAAGGGATCGAAATAACTGCTTCCCGCATACCATTCGAGATTTTTNGGGATTTTACGAAATACGAAAGATCCNTCCCAGTCGCAGTACGTCCAGCTGAACAAACCTGAGGAACTTGTAATCCAGACGATGGGAGCCATGTAGAAGTCGTTGTTTTCCAAGACAACCGGTTCCTTATCCAATCCCAAAACTTGACCGCTCAACTCGGAACTCAAATCCAAATTCTTGTCCCCTNTGGGAATCGTAAGAGTAACCTCATTGANCGGNCCATCCACCCAGACCGCANAGGGTTCNGGCATATAGTANCCCTCTTCTCTCAATTGAGGACCGGGAAAAATCCACAGNTCATACATCCCCTCCTTATCNAGCTTATGCTCGAACTCTCCATCGGTTACCTCCAAAGTGCTTCGATCTGATGAAAAAGTGCGTTTATCCTCTCCAGTGTAATGAGGGACAACGTCAACGTAACAGAGCCCGACCACCTTTGACTCAGAGGGATCGACTAAAGAGACCTTGAGAGCATACTCCTTTGGAAGAGTCAATTCCGTCAGGATGTCAAAGGGTTCCAATGAGTTGTCCCCTGGACCAATGGAAACGAAAAGGGGATTCGGGAGTGATGGTTCAAAGCCGCGGTTCTGCCCGGCGGCATGAGTAATTCGGTAATCGATCGACCATATGCCAGGCGGAAGATTAAAGGCAAATCCACCATTTTCGGAAAGGTTTGCAACCCTCATATCAGATTCAACCTGTTGATCATATTGGTTGGCCATGGAAACCGCATAGACTTCCCCTACCCATCCGTTTGTTTCCAAATTCCCATCTCGCAAAAACTGACCGACAACCGGATAATTGGTGATTTGCCTCAAGTGAGGCGTGAGAATCACTTCGCTGTTTCCGGCTGAAAATGGATTATCCTCTATTTCCAATGGCTCCAAGGTCGGCAAAACTCCAGTCCAGTCCGCAAGAACACCAACCGTCAAACTCGAGTCCAACTGCCCGAGCAACCTCTCTCCTTCTGACACTTGAAAGGTGAACCCTCCCCGGGCATCGATGAGAGATTTCGAAACGATCATTTGATTNCCCCAGAGATCGGTTTTTTTCAAGTAGGCTTCCTTACCGAAGTAGCTCGAAGCCGCCACTTCACCGGCATCNATGAAGCCCTTGATTTGNTTTTCNGATTTCCTGGCAACGANATCGAGGTTNAGTTGTTCGCTAGGNGTNAGCCAAAAACGNTGGCTTTCAGGGGTTTCGTAGCGATTGCCATCCAAAGGNTCCGAATAAATGAAGTCACATTGAATGGTCCAGTATGCNTTCCCTCTTACGAAAAACTCAAAGGAACCCAAGAAATCAGTTTCGGTGAGCAGNAATTCGCCCAGATCGCTCAAGGCTGTCATGACTGCTCCCGGAATGGGAATGCCATCCAAATCCTTGACCGANCCTCTTATCTGACAATTTGCCCGATCGAGATACACAATCATGCGCTCAACGGTTGAATTTAAGTCATTCGGAATTGTCATACTAAAATAAGGTGAAGATATTTCGTAGGAATCAAAAACTTCAGACTTTTGATTCGATGATTCGAATTCGGGATATAAGCCCGAACTCGAATCCACCCATGGATAAACCTCGTAAAATCCTTTGGGTATCGAAAGGGAAAAAGATCCGTTGTTTTCGACGCTTGCGGNAAACTCCGCCCTTTCACTGACNAAACGGANCTGCGCATCATAACCTTGCAAATCAACGGATTCCGAGGAAGACAAATGCTCGAATTGCCCGTGGACAAGGATGGTTTCGGCACCCATGTTTACCATGAAATCGACACTTTCAATGCTTTCCGATGAACTTACGTCGACCATTACCTTGCNGGTAATGGGCNCGGTGGGGATTTCAAACTCGGAGACTGAATCCGCCTCGGTTCGTGGCAGACGAACCGCATTGGCAATTGAACCGACTTCAAGCTCCCAACTTCCCGGACCTACGGATAAACCGTATTGACCGAATGCATTCGAAAAAGTTCGTAACAAAGTGCCGTTCCAGGGATCAAATGCCAAGACTTCTATTCCAGACAAAAGCGTTCCATTCTGATCGTANACAAATCCGCTGATCTCAAACTCGGAAATGGGGAANTCAATAATGGGAACNCCAATTCCAATATCCGGTTCAAACAACAAATGATCCTCATAATAAGTGAGGTCCGTGGGAATCGAGTCATTGACGTCTGCNCTCAGGGCATACTGCTTGTCTGGGTTACCCAAGAAGTCATAAGGATCGAATACCTCTTCAACGGGTTCGATGAAAATTCCTATGGAACGATTTTCTTCATCAAACCTTTCGATTACTGAATATTCCCCATCGGTAAGGTTTTGATCTCCTGATAATTGCTCCAAATCATAGGAACTGAGCATATACACGGGAATGCTTTCAAGTTCCATCTGGGTGGATGAATTGGACTCATTGATCTCCCCTTCTTCCTGAAGACTTCCAAGGGTCGGGATTGATTTCATCAAAAGGTATTTTTCGACCAGAGACAGGTTGTTGTATTTATGTTTGGCTTTTGCCTGAATTCGGTATTTTTCGTGGAAATTAGCAATTGGTCCAACGTCAAAAGATCCGGAAGACTGATTAGCCTCGAAAACATGCAAGGTTTCATAATGCCCATTGAAGTGAGACTCCCTCTGGACACGATACTCGCTTGCCCCATCCACCTTTGGCCAACTTGCGGATAATCCACCTCCCAAGACCTTGATTTCGTTAGGATTGAGAATCTGAAAGGAAAAATTCCTCTGCCTTGATTGCCCGGATCGGGAAAATACCTCCAAGGTCATATCGTATTGACCTTGCGGAAGGCGCATACCAAATCGTCCCGCTTGGTCAAGATTCATAAAATAACCGGCGCTACTTATCTCCGAATCTCCTTGATTCAAGGAGGGCACGACCCAGCACCAGCCTAACTTGGGTTTCTGATAATAACCGTTGGCATCTGAAAATGCAGCTTGGCCAATGAGGTTTGCTTGTTGAAGAACCAAGTTCATCTGCATCTCCGATGAGGCGGTTAACTCCAAATCGTAAAGTTCGGAGTCCGCGAGCAGGCGATAGGTAAAGCCATCCGGAGGTGAAGCCATAAAACTCCATCTTCCTGAGCTCAACTCATCAAAAAGAAATTTGCCACTTCCATCCGTTCTGCCCGTAAAGGTAATACCCGTATCATAATTCCTCGCCTCAATTCCGGCATTTGCAAGGAGCGAACCATCAAAGGATATGACTGAACCCGAAACCGTATTCGAGTCCTCCAGAGACTGATTGGTCGTTTGATTGTCATCACTTAGGGCAAAATACGAACCCGTAATGAATTCATTAAAGTCATCCAGATCCAGAGTCAGATCAAGGTTTCCGTTCATTTGAACCAAGTCCATCTTCGGGCTGGAACTTGCAACCAGAGTCCATTGATCGGTTTCCGGATCATAAACTAATTTTTTTTCGGACGATTCTTTCCTGGCAATCTTTGAACTTGGCTTGGAAGGGAAAAGAGGGAGAAGCCGGAGCTCTAATGGCTCTCTTTTCAGTTGATAGGAGAACTGCCCGGAAACTTCGGTCGCCTGCCCAACGGGAAAAAAGACGTCGTAGGGAAAAAGTTCGCTCGAATTCATTTGGGCAACTTCAAGGACTGGAGGGCGTGAAACCGGAATCCCGTCTACCATGAAGGTAATCAAAAGGTTTAGAGAAGGTTGTTCGACCATGACCAAGTCAATGTTCTCGATACGACTTCCGTTGGATTCTCCATTGACCCATTGCGACTGTTCGCCGGATTGACCACCGTACCAGGAATCCTTGAATATGCCTCTGGGGTCTGAGGCTTTAATCAAGTATTTCCCCAAGGGCAATTCATAGGAATATTGGCCGGAAACAAGATCATGACTTCCACTCAAAGGCTGAACCAATTGAGTTTCCTTTTCCCAGTCCCAAAAACTAATCTTTCCATTGGCCGGAAGCGCTTGGGTGGTCATCAAGTTGCCCGACACCGTCATCCGCCCACGAAGCGACAGTTCAAAATCCAAATCCTTGATGGGAATACCCTTAGTAACTTCATCAACAATGGAAGCCTGCATCCACTTGCCTTCGTAGTCGTGAGACCGGAAGCGATATTTGCCTGGCTCCAGATTCATCGAAAAAACGCCCTCATCGTTAGTTAAGGAGGTCTTGATTGGATATTTCCAAGATTCACCATCTGAACTGTCCGCTTCAATCGCAATCCCTTCCAGAGGATTGCCACTTTCGTCGAGGACCGTTCCGTTGACCTCCAGTAGATCTGCATCGGATGATTCGGTCGATAACCTCAATTGCTCAAGGACCCAATCCATCCTCGGGAGGTGAGGGACTTCGCGAGTGATTGCAATTTCCCCTTCCGCAAAATACTCGGGTTTGAAGACTTGATGATAAGGCTGCGTGCGATAGGCACCGGTAATTCTCAAGCGATATCGACCCGGCATGATCTTAAGGTCATAATCTCCATCCTGATGCAAAATCAGCTTGGTATGGACGGGGACGGGCTCCGCACGGGTATCATTCGCATCAAAGGCGAGAATTTCAAAATGATCAACGGGCAAACCGTCTTCACCAACCACTCGACCACTTATGCCTCCGAGGGGTTCGGCGCTTTGGTTATTGTCGGCGAAGTCGTCGAGTATATCCAAGAGGAAGTTTCCATCGAAACTTTCCCCACTTCCATCAGTAACCCTTGCGGATAAGGTGACCGAATCGTTGGTTTCGAAATCAAAGATGCGGTTCGTGTAGACCTTGCCATCGGAACTCACCGTGAGATCCGAATCCTGCCCACCTATGCCAAGAGTGTATGTGAGAATTTCAAATGGATCGGGGTCAACCCCAAGCAAAGTTCCAATCCATACTCCCGTTTGAAGATTTTCCGAGATACCTGCAGAAAAGAACTTCAGATCGGATGGAGCTTGGTTTTCGTACTTGTCTTCAATGGATAACTTAAAATTCTTGATCAACGGTTCGTATCCTGTTGCCGAAACTTGAATCTCCAGCGTTTTTTGCTGTGTTTTTTCATAGTCAAATTCATTCACCGCAAGCAACTGATTACCAACGATGGAAAAATTTCCATCATCATCCAAGATCAGATAAGACAGGTTGGCATCCTGATTGTTATCATCGGCAATCGCGGTTAGGAAACCTACGGGAGAATTTTTCTCGTTCTCGGGGAAACGGTTATTGGAGAGAATCAGATCGATGATCTCAGGTTCGTTGGCCACAACTACCTCAAAAGAGCTGACCAACCTTTCTCCATCTGAAAACTCTGCGCCAATGGTAACGGAATATTCAGAGGAAGATTCGTAATCGAGAGACCGTGTGGTGAGGATGGTGCGATTTCCGTCCAATACGAAAGAGTCCTTGAACGAGCTTGGCGTAACCTGAAGAATTTCAAATTCATAGGATTCATTCACATCCTGATTGGCAACGTCAAGCAGACCAACCGCCGTAGATATTGGTGAATTTTCCGCAATCTCAAAGGGGGTGAAAGTTATTTCAGGGAACTCCCCTCTTAAGTGAGCGGAATTGAAAAAGACTAATGCAGTTAAAAGAAGCTTCTTTCGTCCGGAAAAAAAAGAATGCAAACCCATTGAGATTCTCAATGCGAATCTTTTTGCAAAAGATAGAATAAGCTCAAACAAGGCTGGTGCGAGAAAGGGGTTCGAAAGGCAAGTTCAGAAGCATATGAATATGCCTAAGACAGACTTTGGTTTGCAAGGGTAAATTGTAGCCTTTTATCCAAGCAAAAATCTAAAATTCAATCTCTTGAAAAAGAATGATCGCGATAAGCGAAAAACTGAAAAACTTGTTCTTACCCTTCGTAACTCCAAAGTGGCTTAAAGATCGAAATCCGCGCTCAACAGAATCATGTGACTTTTCAAGCGATCGTACTCGTCATTGGCGGCGGTAAGGAAATAACGGTAGTCCACCTGCAGGCTCCAATTCTCAGCCACTCGATACCCCATGCCAACCAGGAAATCATAGGCAAAACTTGTTCCACCGTAATCTTGGTCATGTTCGAAATTCAGAAAACCGATCCCCATCCCAAGACCCGTCCTCAAATCAAATCGATCTCCCACTTCGTGTTCCAGCATAAGTCTGAGCATCATATTGTGTGAACTCACTTCCACTCCCCCAGAACCATCAAAATTCAAATAATTGTATTCTGCCTCAACTCGAGAACTCCCAAAATCCTTCCCCAGATGAAGCCCCATTAAAAAACCAAGATCGGACTCGTATGGTATTTTATTTGCAGCAACCTGGTCTCGCAATGCCCCATCCTCTGGAATTGAAAAACCGAGCAATGCTCCGAAATAGTAACCCAAGTGACGCACCGGCACCTTGGAGTCATACAGGGCGGAATAAGCTTCATCCAAATCTTCGCTTGGCTCCTCAGGTTCGGAGGTTGTCGGTAAGTTAGGATCCACAACCAAATCTTCGGCGGAAGGCGGGCGGGAAACCTCCTTTACCTCTTCGATTTCCTCCGCATCATAATATTCGGGGACGGGAATGAAAGAAGGTTCCGCGTCAACCGAAGGAAGCGATTCGACTTCATTCCATTTTGGGGCAGCAAGGATATCAAAATTGGTTCCCTGAAGAGCTGGTTGGGCAAGTAAATCTCTCACTCTCCCTTCATGCTGCTGGGACTTCGATTTAATTGCAGCTAAACGGCTCTGAAACGCTTCTTTGCTAAAAGAACCCCCTTGTCCGCACAGCAAAGTGGGTAACAATAGAGTTACCGAGAACAACAGCATAATTACAAATCGATCCATAGCTTACTGAATCATGTTTGTCTTTTTTTTCTTAAAAGGGAAGAAAGAAATCCGGGCAAAAAAAAGCGCCGGGCGGTAGATTGGCGGGAACCGCCCGGCGCGGGTGTGGTGGATGGGAAAGAAAGTTATTAACAATGTAGTGATTTTAAATAAATTAATAAGTGATACTAATGAAGTTTTGAACTGTCCAAGTAATGCGGTTGATCATTGTTCTTTTGTTTGGAAAAATGGCGAGGTTGGTAATTTAA
>NZLE01000068.1 GCA_002692605.1 Opitutia bacterium | reverse complement strand
TTCTTGCATTGGTGGACACTCTTCCTCCCATGATGATCGGCGGATCGATCATCGGTATATTTCTGGGGGTGGTGGCGGTCTTTCTTTACAAGCTTTCCGCCAACTTGTACAAATCTCAGGATGAACCATCGAGCGACTCCTGAATCTCAAGGAAAACCCTTTTTAACCAAGATTGGAGCAGTCCTGCGGTTTTTGCCCATCCTCGTCTTCCTGGGGCTGCTTGACGCGTCGGTTGGGAAGCCCAAGATTTCTCTGGGAATCGACTATCTTACGGAAACCGAATTCAAGGTTCTTTCCGGTAAGAAAGTCGGCTTGCTGACTCACCCGGCAGGCAAAAACCGATGGGGACAAAGCACGGTGGAAGTGCTGTTTGCATCTCCGCAAGTCGATTTGGTTGCCTTGTTCGGCCCTGAGCATGGTATTTACGGTGATGAAAAGGCAGCGGTCCTTGTGGATGATAAAATCGATAGGAAGACCGGTTTGCCGGTGTATTCCCTGTATGGGAAATACCGCAAACCGATTCCCAAAATGCTTGCCGGCTTGGATGCCCTGGTGATTGATTTGCAGGATGTGGGGGTGCGTTGCTACACCTATGTCAGTTGCATGCGTCTGGTCATGGAAGCCTGTTTCGAGGGCGGAGTCGAAGTGGTGGTTCTGGATCGCCCGAATCCTCTCGGTGGAATGAAGTTGGCGGGGCCGATGATGGACGAGGAATGCATGTCCTACGTGGGGGCATTTCAGATGCCTTTCGTGCATGGGATGACCATTGCCGAAATCGCCTTATGGTCCAAGAAGACGCCCGGCGTTCTGAAAGTTTCGGAAGCGGTTCGAAGGAGAGGCAAACTTGTAATCGTTCCCATGAAAGGATGGAACCGTTTGATGACCTGGCCGCAGACCGGCTTGGCTTGGCATCCGACTTCACCCAATATTCCGACCCTGGATTCCGTTGCCGGTTACCCGATGACCGGATTGGGGGCTCAGATGGGCAAGTTCAAGCACGGGATTGGTACCGCTCATCCCTTTCGTTTTCTTACTTTCGAAGGGGTCGATCCAAGTGAATTGAAAGCGGAGTTGGATTCCATCGGCTTGGCCGGTCTTTCTTTTCAGCTCAAGACCTTGACCAACTCCAATGGGATCGAGACCACCGGAGTCTACATTGTCATCAGCGATTGGAAAGCTTGGCGTCCCACCGATTTGGCCTTTCACATGATGCGTTTGTCCGCAAAGTGGGAGCAACCCAGTCCCTTCACCCAAGCCAAGGAATCGGAAATCACTCTTTTCAACAAACACGTGGGTTCGGTGGACTGGTGGAACCAATTGAGCGCCGAAGGCTCCGCGGTCGGACTGGATTCGTTTTTCGGCAAGTGGGACCGGGAATGCCAGAATTTCAGGTCTCTGGTGAGCTCATTCCTGCTTTATTAAAGGCTTGGAGAGGGTGGGTCGCCTACCGGGCGAAGTCATCTTGGGAGAGAATCTTCAGATGGTTTTGCTTGAGGGCCTCCTCTGCAATGTCCTCATCCTCCATGGCCATGGCCAACACGGGTTTACCATTGGGTTGGTGTAGAAATGGGTAGACGTAATGAATGTTGATTTCGGCGCGTAAAAGGGAATGGGTGACCTTTTGCATGGACTCTTCGTTCTGAAGTTCGACGGCCAGCACGTCGCGTTCCGTAAAAGTGATCGATTGTGATTTGAGCAGGCGCGCCAAATCCTTGGGGTAATTGGGTATCAACCGGATCACCGCGGAATCGGAGGTGTCTAAAACCGAGATGGCGAGGATGTGGACGTCCACATCTCTCAACATGGATACGAAATCATTGAGCCAACCGACCTTGTGCTCGGCATAGATGACGAACTGACGAACGACCTCTTTGCCCGGGTTGGACAGAATGGATTTGCCTGGGTTGGGGTCACTCATGGTCACGGTATTCGGTTGCGGCTCGGGAGCTTGACGCTTGCCAGTTAGGTTTATTGGAGTAAAGATTAATGTTTTTCAAATGGGGCACTTACGAACAATTTCATATTTTCTCGCTATTTGTCTGCTTTATCAAGCCCTTTGTGGAAATGAGGGTTCCAAGTGGATTCAGGCTGATTTAGACGATCTCAAGGAAGCGTCTGCTCAAAATGAGCCCTATGCCCAAGGTTTTCTGGGTCTTTGTTACGCCCACGGAGACAAGGGACTTGATCTTTCCATGGACAAGGCTTTGGAACTTGCCCGAGCCGCCGCCGGACAAAATCACTGGTTGGGTCACTTTGGATTGGGATACCTGGCTCGGTTCAAACCCTATGGTCCGAATGAGACTCTTGTTCGGAAGCACTATCTCGATGCCTTTCAGGATCCCGATGCGCGGCTGATCAAAGCTTTTGCAAACAAGGACCCGCTGGCCTCCTATGCACTTGGAGAAATTTTCACTTCGGATGAGGTGCGTCCCGATTTGGTGCCTGATTTCACTTTTGCGGCAAAGCATTACGAACAAGCTTCCCAGGGCGGGTATCTACCTGCTTCCATTCAATATGCCCTTTTCAAGCAGCATGAAATCGTGGATCCGCAAATGGCGATCGAAAAGGATGTGGTCGAAGGTATCAATCTGCTGAAGCAGGCCGCACGGAGCAAACTACCATCCGGCTATCATTATTTGGGGCGTTCCTACTTCAAGGGGATTGGCGTCGAAGTTGACCAGGAAATGGCCTTGGTGAACTTCAGGGCAGCCGCTGACCGGGGATACGCAATTTCCCAATTGGCGGTTGCCGAGTTCTTCGCCTACGGAGTGGCGGGTCCGCCCAAAGTCGATCTGGCCCTGCGATATGCCAGGCTTGCCTTGGAGCAAGAGGAAGAACGAGCCATGTCCAAGATTGCCGAATACGAATTACTCCTCAAGGAAGATCAACCTGTGGTTGAATCGGTTCCGGTTCCAGCGATTTCCGCACCCCCGCCTCCTATTGCGCCACCACCACCTCCACCGCTTCCGATGTCGGAGCCATCCGCTTTCTCCGCTACGCGTCTGCCGTCCGTGTATGAAAGTCCCGTCACTCCACCAGCGCCACCTCCTCCAAGCGATACGCCTGCCTTTCCCATAGTTGATCTTCCCTCGCCCGGTGAAGCAATGGTTTCCCCCTCGACTTCCCCGTCGAACAATGTGGGAGCATCCGCTCTTCGTGAAGAAGCGAAAAAGCATTATTGGGGTAGAGGAGTTGCGGTGAACTTGGAATCCGCTCGCGGACTGTTTCTGCAGGCATCCGATCAAGGAGATGGGGAGGCTGCTCGCTATCTTGGGTTGATGAGCTTACGGGGTAAGGGCATTGCCAAAAATCCCGGAGATGCCATGAAATGGTTCACTCTTGCCGCCGAACGGGGTGATTCCTTGGCCAAGAAGAACCTGCAGATGCTCGGAAAGCTCTATTAGGATATGATTTGCGGAAAAAGTAATCCTGGAAAGTTGAAAACGGATTGTCTTGGGGTTTACTGATTAGTTGATGCTCATGAATAATTACGATACGTACTCCATCAATTCTCAAAACACAAAACTCGTTTTGATCGACGCTCTGCGCCAAACCTCGGATCGCTTGGAGCAACCCGACGTCGAATACCAATGGGGTCACATGGGGCGTTGCAACGCCGGTCATCTGATTCAAACGCTCACTGGTATGAGCAGTTTTGAGATCGTCGAGTCCATCGACTTCGAACTCGACGAATGGTCCGAGCATGCGGTGGACTACTGTTCGAAAACGGGATGCAAAGTCGATGACATCTTCATCACCATCGAACGGTACGGAGTCACTCACGAAGACATTGTGAAATTGGAGTACCTGTCGGACCGCCGGGTTTTGGATAACCTAGACGGCGGATTTCGATACCTGCAAAGAAACGATAGGCAAGACGTGGTCGCTTACATGCGCAGTTACGCCGATCTACTTGAAAAGCAGACTGCCTTGTAGGTTCCAAGAGTCCTGTATCCATATTTAGTTTTTTTTTGGTTTTAGGCATCGCCTCAACTTATGAGTACTTGCGAGAAAATCTCCTCGTGCTTAGACTTGCCTACATATGAATCATCTCATCACCAAGCCTATGCTTATCGTTTCCTCGAGCTTAGCCCTCTTGGCATGGTTGACCTTGCCTGCTCGGGCGGAGTCCGATCTTCATCAGGGCAAATACCAGAAGAATCTGACTTACCAGGGGCCGAAGACCGGGGATGAAATCATTTACACTCTCTATCTTCCACCCGGTTACGATCAACGCAAGGGACCCTATCCTTTGATCTTTTTTCTTCATGGAGCGGGGGGAGGGAATGCTTCCGCCCAAGTTCTGCAAAGTTACGAATCAGCCAGGACAGCGGGCGCGATTGGTGATTTCATTGTGGTCTTTCCCGAGAAATACGGGGGCACGGTGTGGAGGGACGGAGCCAAGGGAAAAAGGCCGGAAACCAACGTTCTCAGGGAACTGCTTCCTCACCTGGAAAAGAAATACGCCCTTTCCTCCAATCGAGGCCATCGGACCATCATGGGCTTCTCCATGGGTGCCGCCGGATCGATCTATTGGGGAGCCAGGCACCTCGATCTTTTCTCCATCGCCGTCGCTCTGGATGCGGGAGGAGGGACCAGTTTCACGGATTCCACTGCGAGAAATTACGTACCCGAGTATGGGAAAAGGACCCAGGAAATCCGGAAATCTCTCAACCTTCGACTGGTCCAAGGAGGCTTGAATACCCGGGGTTTCCGGGAGTCTCTGGATAAGTTGGGCATTTCCTACGAGTATGAGGAGTTGCCCAAGGAGGTTACGGATTACCCGGATGGTTCCTGCTGCCTGAACCGCAAAGACCCGAGCAGGAAATTTCTCCACAACCCCATCTGCATGACCGAAGGGGAGTGGGGAGTGCGAACCTGGGCCTTCATCGAGAAACATACCAACCGATAGCGCTGCTTGCCCGAGTCTTGGGTGATTTCAGGTCCGGTTTGGGTCATATATTTGAGTTGCTTGATTGAAGCGTGCGTTTAAATGCCATTAAGCTTCAGTCTTCTCCGAAGGGAACAGTCGTCCGTTGCATTGAAAACAATGAAATTCGCACCAGTAACAGGGTAACAAGCGATAGCCATCTTATGCCGGAATGCCTTATTCACGTAAGATTTTTTGCTTGTGAATAACTATGTCTTTTCATAGGTGTTTCTAAACCCCTAACCCTAGTCAATACCCCTAATGAATCCGGAAGACGAAGTCTTTAAGAATTTCCTCGTGGAAATGGGGGAAAAGTTGGAAGAACTGGAAAATGGTTTGGCGGAACTGGAAGATGGATTTTCCCAGGATGTGGTGAATAAACTCTTTCGGGCCGTTCACACGATTAAGGGGGGTGGCGGTTTTTTTGGACTCACCAAGGTATCCGAGCTTTCTCACGTGTTCGAAGATGTTTTGATGAAGGTTCGGGAAGGCGAACTTCCTTACGCGGATCACATGCTCGGACCTTTTTATTCTGCATGCGATGCCCTCAAGGGAATGCACGAGGCAGAGGATTATGGGAACAACTCCGATATCAATCAATTGTGTTCTGAATTAAGGCAGGTTGAGGGAGGCCCGGGTTCAGAAGAGGTTCCTTCCCCTTCGGCGAGCGAAGTCGAGCCGGAGGAAAGAAAAGACGAGGAAAAAACTCCGATCGAGAAAGCTCCATCGAATGAATCCTCGGAATCTTCCGCGCCTGAGGACCTTACCCCCAAAACCAAACCCGAGGAGGCAAAAGCTCCCGCCGAAAAGTCGGACAAAAGCCCGGTTGTTTCGCGCTCGGAAAAATCAGTGAATCAGAACGAGACCATTCGGGTCAAAGTCGATCTGCTCAACAAACTAATGGAGTTGACCGGTGAAATTGTCTTGGGGAGAAACCAATTGCTTAGACAGTTTGCCAAGATGGATGACAAATCCAATCTGGTGGCCATGGCTCATATGATTTCGGATCTGCAACAACTGGTTTTGCAGACTCGAATGCAGCCGATCGGAGGTACTTTCACCAAATTCAAACGAATCGTTCGTGATCTTGCCAAGCAGTTGGACAAACCCATTGATTTAGTGATCAAGGGAGAAGATACTGAGCTGGATCGAAGTATCATCGAGTCTCTTTCCGATCCTTTGACTCACTTGATCAGGAATTGCGCGGATCATGGACTGGAAGATCCCTCAACGAGAATCGGACAGGGAAAAGACAGGGTAGGAACGGTTTGGTTGCAAGCTCGTCATGAGGGCGGACAAGTTGTGATTACGGTTGAGGATGACGGAAAGGGCATTGATGCGGCAAAAGTAAAGGCCAAGGCTGTGGCCAACAATGTGATTTCCCAAACCGAAGCGGACGCAATGGGCGAAAACGAGGCGGCCAAGCTGATCTTTCATCCCGGCTTGTCCACTGCGGAAGCGGTTACGAGCCTATCCGGACGCGGTGTGGGCATGGATGTGGTAAAGTCCACCTTCGAGAAACTTGGAGGGGCCATTGACCTCGAAACGAATTTGGGTTCAGGAACCAAAGTCATCATTCATCTGCCTACGACCCTGACCATTATGTCATCCCTGATCGTTCGCATCGAAGGGGATCGTTATGCGGTTCCGCATTCCGAATTGAAGGAGGTCATCCTGGTAAGACCCGAGGACGAAATCCAGATCGAACAAATTAGGGACCGGGAAGTCTATCGACTGCGCGGAAACCTAATTCCCATTCTCTCGATGGAAGAAATCACCGGCGTCCGCAGAGAGGTGGAAAAAGACGGGAGATTGTCATCAAAGACAGGTGAGGTTCTTTTTCTGGTCCTGCATTCCGGGCTAAATCAATTTGGTCTTCTGATTGACTCGATAGATCACACCGAAGAGATCGTGGTCAAACCACTTGCTCAAATCCTGAGCAGTCATACCTTTTATGCCGGCAGTTCGATCTTGGGAGACAGTGACGTTGCCATGGTTTTGAGCGCCAATGGAATTTGCCAGAGTCACAAGCTTCATATTCACGACTTGGAAACGAGCGTACAATCGACCAAGTCTTTCGAGGAGATGCAAATTCTGGATATGCAGGAAAAACAGGACTTGCTCGTCTTCCGCTATTCCCGAAATGAACAACTGGCCATTCCATTGTCCCTTGTTTTCAAAGTTGAGCAGATCGAAGTTGGGCAAATACAAAACGTCGCCGACAATCATTTTATCAATCTTGAGGGTAAGAATATTCTTCTTCTTTATTTGGACAAGTATTTGACCCTCGAACCTTTGCCGGAAGATTTGGAAACCTTTTACATAATCACTCCGAAGATCAAGGATTTCGAAGTTGGCATCGTTGCCTCGTCGATCGAGGAGTCGGTTCATACCCGGCTTAATCTCGATAGTCCTCCGATCAATGAAGCGGCAATCCTTGGAATCACTACCATTCGGGAGAAAATTACCTTTCTGGTGGATCTTTTCAGTTTGGCGGAACAGGTTTCTCCCGATCGGTTCAAGAGAACGGATCTGGAGGGGAAACCGGAAAAAGACCGCCTGCTCGTAGTGGAGGATACGCCTTTTTTCCGAGATTTGGAAAAGACCTATTTCGAATCCGTGGGTTTCCGGGTCACTTTGGCCAATAACGGACAGGAAGCCTTGGATTTACTAATGGAAAGACCCAATTACTACAACTTGGTGGTTTCCGATATCGTGATGCCGGTCATGGATGGTTACGAACTTGTAAAGACGATGAAATCAGCTGAAAAACTGTCGAAAATTCCGGTAATCGCCCTGACCTCCTTCACCGAAGAGGAAAGTCGAGAAAAGGCGCTTGAGGCGGGATTTGATGGATATGCGATCAAAACCAACAAGGAGAATATCCTTCGAGCCGTGGAACGTTTTTTAGTGGAGGAATAAGGTCATGCTCTATTCAACTTTTTATCTTGGACAGACCCAAATGGCGGTTCCGATCCCCTGTATCCTGGAGATTGGGCGATCCTTCAAATTTCATCCCGTACGAGGGGCTCCCGAAGTGATTGATGGTTTGATCAATTTGCGGGGTAAGGTCGTGTCCATCGTGAATCTGGGATTGGCTTTCGAGGAATCCAAAATCGAACCTTCGGACGAATCCAGAATCTTTATATTCAAGAACAATTCCGAATTGAAGGAAGTGGCGGATTCGGATGCGGTTATGGAAACTGCCCCGGACAATATTGGGATACACGTCGATCGTATTTCGGACGTCATTCGGGTGGAAAACGAAGAACTGCAGGCGGTTCCCGCAAATATGGTTCACCCTTTTTACAAGCATGTGGTTCGTCGTGGTGATTCCTTTATCATCATTCTCGAACCTTCCAAAATTCTAAACCTTCACGAAACCCCGGACCTTTTATCATGAGCGAGGCAAAAAACATCAAATTCAATATCTATAACCCAATCATAACTTACGAGCATCGGGCGGCCTATGATATGATCGTGAGTCATTTGCAGGAGATTTTCCCCATATGCAATCAAGGCAAGTGCAAGGCTTTGGAGGTGAGCGACGACCCCCAGAAGCAAAAGCAAATCAATGACTTGATGGAGAAAGTGGAATTCTTTTCCAATAGTTTGATCACCATTACCAAAGTTTTCTTCGATCAACTATACCGAGCCAAGCAAACCTCTTCCCAGTCAATATCCCAGTCAACCGCAATGATCAAAATCGACATGATCGAGCGAAACTTATTGGAGAGAACCTGCGATGTGCGTTGGTGGGCCTTGGAAAAGGCCTTCTGGCAATGCATCACTCTGTCAAATAATTCCAAGGGCTCGGGAAAAGGAAAAGCCTCCGATTCCAGTTCCAAGGCTCTCCGGGAAGCGGTAGAGCTTGCCTGTACCCGTCTCGAGGACATTCGTAACTCTTACACTTTGTATCGCGATCTGGTGATTGCAGACACGAACGGAGTGATTATCGCCAATTCCAATGCGGACCGACGATCGAATGTCATTGGAATGAACGTATCCAAGGAAGAGTGGTTCCAGAGAGCCTTGGAAACCAAAGACGGAACCGAATACTTCGTTCAGGACGTTTCCAGCTCGGAATTGGAGGATATGGACGCTTTGGTGTATTCGACTGCTCTTCGAGCGGATGGAGACGAGCAGGGAAAAGTTATTGGCGCCATGGGCGTCTTATTCGATTTCCAGGGGGAATCCCAAATAATTTTGAATGATTATCTTCCCAAGGATGCGAATGAACGAACTTTGGAAGGTTGGTTCTCTTTCTTTACCAACAAAGAGGGAAAAGTCATCTGTTCGAGTGATGAGAATTTCATACCCAGTGGAGAGATCGCTGATCTTCCGCGTAATCATCGCAATCTTTCAAGCGCGGGCGAAGTGATTGTTTCGACCGGTGTGGTTTGTGGAAATCGTTCTCTGATTGTTTCCCACAAAAGCAAGGGATTTGACGAATACAAAGGTCTTGGATGGACCAGTCATTTGGTTCTTCCCGAGTCAGCCATGTTTGAAAGATCCATGACCAATGAGGATTACGGCATATCCCCCCAGGAATTGATGAATTCAAAATTGATCCCGGAAAGAAATCAGCAAACTTATCGCGAAATTCAAAGAAATAAGGGTGACATTCAATTGATCTCGATTAACGGAATCATTCTCGCAACGGATTTGGGTAAGGCGGGAACCAGTTTCATACCAATCTTTGATCAGATTACGACCACGGGGAATTCCACTACCGGAAAAATGGAGGAGCTTTTATCCGAAATGTCCTCGGACATGCTTGAGCAAAACCTCAAGGCTTTGGAGAACTTCAGCAAACAGGCGATCGATTTAATTGACCGCAATTTGTTCGAGCGCGCCGCTGACGTTCGATGGTGGTCCACGGATCATGCGTTTTGGGAAGCTTTGCAGGAAGGNACCGATGAAAAATTCGAGCAGGCCGCAAAGAGGTTGGGTATCATCAATGCATCCTACACCATGTATCGTGATTTGGTTATTGCCGATTCCAACGGCCGAATTGTCGCCAATTCAAAATCTGAGAATCGNGACAAGCTCAAGCGTATGAATGTTTCNGAGCAATCTTGGTTTCGTCAGGGCATGCAAATTTCAAGATCNGTTCAATTCGGCGTTCAGGACGTTTGCGACAGTGATTTGGAAAATGAGGAAACTTCCTTGATTTACTGTGGTGGTATATTGGAAGACGGTCAGCGTGANGGAAAGGTGTTGGGTGTATTGGGTATTTTCTTCGATTGGGAAAACCTGGTATTTCCGATTCTCGAGGGCTGTTTGCCACGAATCAAGGGAGAAGTCGTAGACGGAGGAGCCGCTTTTTACGTCAACGATGAACATAAGGTCATTGCAACGACCGACTCCGAAAACTTCAAGATTGGGCAGGTCGTCAATTTACCTGCGGAAAATCTTCATTTGGAAGCTGGTGAATCAGCCTCGGGGATTTTTTCGGCTAACGATAAAAAGTACATAATCGGTTCATCCAGAACGCAAGGATATCGGGAGTACAAGGGTCTGGGCTGGACCGCCCACGTGGTCAGACCCATCGACTGANCTTGNTTTCACTAATCTCGAAATGAGTAAACGCGTCTTGGTTGCCTCGACTATTGGGGCAGTTGCCAAAAGTCTNGGAGGCCTATGTGAAAATCATGGCGGACAGGTTACCTATTTTGAGCAGGGAAAAAGTTTGCTCAGGCAACTGATTGACGGGAAGTACGAAGTTTTGATGCTCGAACTCAATTTCATCGAGGGAGAACATCGGGATCTGATCGCTCGTCTTCGGTCCAAAAAACAACTTCAGGATTTGTTTGTTGTCATTTATGCGCCATCCGAAATGAGCAAGGAGGAACAAGCAAGGACAAATGGAGTCAACGCAGTGCTNACCGCTCCCTTTACCGACTCCAAGATCGTTTCTCTCTTCAAACGGGCTTTTTCCCTTCCCAGGCAATGTTTGTTCGTCAGTTCTTCGTCCCATGATGAATTTACCGCTGCGTTGAAAAGTATGGGATACGATTTCCAACAAATCACGTCCGCCAAGGATGCATTGGAAGACAATTCGCCCCAAGTGCCGGACTTCATGGTTGTGGATTACAATCTTTCGGACGTCAAGGGGATCGAATTTGTCGAAAGAGCAAAGGAATCCGATCGTTTGAAAAAAGTTCCGGTGATGATGGCTTACAATGGGCGTGAAGCCGGAGAGATAGAGGAAATTTTAAAAGCCGGGATCACCGACGTCATTCTCTCCCCTTTGGCTTCTGCGCAGAATATCAAGCGTATTCAAGATAAGTTTCCCTTGCCGCCTCGGGGAAGAAGACTTCGGGCTCTTGTAGTGGATGACAGTCCGACTATCCGTGATCTGATCGCCAGTATGTTCAAGGAACTCGATTATCAGGTAGAGACTGCGGAGAATGGTTTCGAGGGATACAAGGCGGTTCAGCGGATCAAGCCGGATATCATAACATCGGACTACGATATGCCCGTACTCAACGGTTGGGAATTTTGCACGGAAGTTCGTGATCATGATGATTACAAGGACATTCCCATTATCATGATTACAACGCGGGCAACCGAAATGGACTTAAAAAAAGGGGAAATCCTCGGNGTATCCGCTTATCTCGCAAAACCCTTTGCCAAAGATACTCTAAAANCCGCGGTCGAGACNGCAATTGCCACGGCTCGAAACAAGAAAGAGCAGGAAACCATAGCCAANTTCGTTGCGGCCGATACCCTGAATGCCGTTAGCAGCATGGTGGACGANCAACACGATGCGGGAAAGGGAGAATCCAAGCAAATTACGGTTCTATTTTCAGACATTTGCGCTTTTTCCTCCAAGTGCGAGAGGTTCTCTGCCCGTAAGATCATTAACCTGCTCAATACCTATTTTGATCTGATGGTTGANGTNCTGTCTCANAANAANGCNATTATNGACAAGTTNATNGGTGATGCCATCGTGGCCCGTTTNGATTCNGGNGANCCNGCAACGGATGCCCTNGANGCNGTTCGGGGAGCTTGGGGTATGTGTANGGANCTGGAGAGNTTNAACTTGGATTCCTTCGANGAAGTNCAAAGCCGAATTGGGATCAACAGCGGAGAGGTGATTTTGGGAAATCTAGGNTGTCACAANCACAGGTTGGAATACGCAATGATCGGAGACAACGTGAATATTGGACAACGTCTTGAAAGTAGCGCCCCTAAGCAAGGAGTGATGATTTCCGAATCAACTTACAACCTTGTAAGAGATCACATTCTGGTTGGTGAAAGACAGGAAATAGAAGTGAAGGGTAAAAATGAAAAAGTCGCNGCCTACGTATTGGAAGGCTTGAAATAATTNATTATCCGGTCCCGCGNAATCGTTTCTGCAATTTCTGANGCTCATCTNCAAAGAGCNCAAGCTGGTTCGGGAAAACNATTCAACCTTTGCCGGGAACGCTTGTGGGCCGGATCGCTCCTGCGGCTGGCCGAGAGAAGCTCATCGATTTTCGTTTTGAAGAATCTTTTGGGTTTACGCGGANGCATGAACTCCTGTATGTTCATNCTTCACTCAGGAGAGATGGCAGAGTGGTCGAATGCGCTGGTTTGCTAAACCGGTGAAGGGCTAATCGTCCTTCCACGGGTTCGAATCCCGTTCTCTCCGCCACTTTTAATTTCTTTAATCTAAATGATTTCAAAAAATATTAGATATTTGTTCTGTTCTATCATCTTGATTTTGTTCTTTGTTTCATGTTCGCAAATTGAATATGCAAGATCAGGTAATAACCAAGCACTTGTCTCAGAACAGAATGGAAATGTCCAAAAAAGCGAGCCTTTAGAAAAACCAACCTACAAAGTAGTTTTTCGAAAAAGTAATCTGGAAGCTCTCGCGATTGGTCGAAACAGGATTGAAATTCAGGAATTAATGGGAGAACCAGAGGGGAAAAGCCTTGATGGTGGAAATGGGTATTTATGGGATTATCGTAGACCTGTTTTGGATGAAAATACGGGTGAGATTTATGGATGGAGCCTTATTTCTTTTAAATTTTTGAGAGGGTTGTGTGCCTATGTTAATATCCGCCTTGAACAACCTCCCCCAGAGATCTTACAACAGCAAAACTCGAACGGTTTTTTAAATTTCTAAATCGTAAGCTGACCAAGGTTAATCCTAGTCCAGACCTCTTAAGATTTATTTTGGTATCCTAATAATGGATATACCTTTTGTCATGCTGGCTGGTTGAAAAGGTTTTCCGTCAGGCGATGTAATATTTAGGGATTCGCCAGATGAACAAGTAATAGTTAGAGGGCCGGAATGAGTAATAGGAGCGCTTTGGCCTTTTTCTAGACTTAGCCATTCCAATTCATTTCCAAGCTTATCCTGAATGAGAACCCATACAGTTGCTTTTGCCTGAATAGTATATGAATTTTTAGAGGTATACTTATCGTTAATATTTCCACCTGTATCACTTCGGTTCCATCCACTAGAAGCTACATTTCTGTTCCTGTCGTAATAATCTCTACCTGTGGTGTTACTAAAGGTTGATTGATTAAATGAACCGGGTTGAACTTCTTTAACAAAGGGTGAATCAGGATAGGGTGGTGGAGCATCAGGTAAAACAGTTTTAGAACCCCCACCACAACTAGTGAGAAAATTGGTAAGTACAAGAAATAGTAAAATGATTAAGAAGTTAATCTGATTTTTTATTTTAATCATTATCTTTGGAATGTAACAAAGTCGGACAAAACAATTATTGGATGAAAATAGTCGTTCCGATTCAACATTAAAATAATCTTAATTCGTTTCTAAAATAAATTTATTAAAACCATTTGGATAAATTCTTAAATTTCTCTTCTTCATCAATATTGATAAAAGTTTTTTCTTCCGATGGGTAAATCAAATATTCTTTACTTTTCAAAAGCGCAACTATCAACGAACCGTCTGGCGAGAAAGCACAATCGATAAAAGGAGAAACGAAATCATCCCCCAGTGTTGTAATCCACAGACCTGTTTCATTGGACCATAATCTGAGAGATCCATCTAGGGTTGTAATAACTAATTTATTATCTGGTGAGGTGCGGCATCCAGATCGATTTAGTATATTAGTCTTTTGAATTCCGTTTTGTTTTAAAAAGTCTTGTAGGTTTTTTTCAATAGGCTCAGACTTTTTTGCGAGAGTGAAGAAAAAATCTGGAGAGCATGTTATTTTCTCATTGGGTGACTTGATAATAATTCCATTATTATTGGGAGACATTCGAATAGAGCAGAGTCCGCTCTCTGTCTGAATTAATATTTTCTGACCATACGGGGAGATTGAGAAGTCAGTAACCTCGTTCATGTTTGTCTTAATAATCTTATAGACTAATCCTTGGTTTGCTTCGGTAAAAACTAGCACACCATCCTGAGTCAAAGAGATGAAAGAATTTTCGTTCTTTAAAAATTTACTTCTGACCAGGTTGCGGTAAGGAAAACTTTTCAACTTAATTT
>NZLE01000067.1 GCA_002692605.1 Opitutia bacterium | reverse complement strand
ATGCCCACCCCGATCACCTTGCCTCCCCCGGGGATGTCCGGCGGATCGATCATTCGTTGAGCATACGCCTCATGGTTTGGACCGCTTCCGCCAAGCCATGGGTGAGCGAACGGGCGATGATGCTGTGTCCGATGTTGTATTCGTAGACCTCCTTCAAGGTCTTGGCCCCCTCGACGTTGTCGTAATTGATTCCGTGCCCCGCATTGACCCGGAGGCCGAGCGAGACTCCGACTTCCATGCCCTTGCGGAGGATCGCGAGTTCCCGGTCCCGNTCGTCCGGCCGGTACCAGGCCCGGGCAAAGCTTCCGGTGTGCAACTCCACCCAGGGGGATCCGATTTCCGCGGACGCCTCCAACTGNGCGGGATCCGGATCGATGAACATGCTGGTGGGAATTCCCGCGTCGATGAACGCACNNACCGCTTCCCTNGAGCGACTGAGGTTNCCCACCACGTCGAGTCCNCCCTCGGTGGTGACTTCCTTGCGGTTTTCCGGAACCAGGCAGACGCTTTCCGGTTTCAATTCGAGGGCCAACTCNACCATTTCCGGANCGAGGGAAACCTCAAGATTGAGCCGGGTCCTTTTCCTTTCCAAATACCTCNGNACGTCCTCCACCTGCACGTGCCTGCGGTCTTCGCGNACGTGCATGGTGATTCCATCGGCCCCCGCATCCTCGGCCAACCANGCAAGAGCTGCGGGATCGGGTTCCACGAAGCCCCCATGGGTGGTGGATTCGTCCCGGTAACGGGCCTGCCGCAAGGTTGCGACGTGATCGACGTTGACACCTAGTAAAATCATAAACGCATNGATCGTATCGATNTTTCAGACGAAACTCAACCGGCTTTGCGCGTCATCGGATCCATCCNGGGAATCCCCGCCCAAAAGGTTGCGTAGAAATTTCGGACGATGATGAACGGTCGGGCCGTGAGCCTTGAGCGCAGTTAAGTGCTTGGGNGATCCATAGCCCTTGTTGGACCCGAAATCATAGGCCGGGAATTCCCCGGCCAATCGGCGCATTCCGCGGTCCCGGGTNACTTTGGCGAGTAGCGATGCCATGGCCACGGCCAGGGAAAGCGTGTCCCCCTTGACNAAACCCTGATGGCGATAGGGAAGTCTTTTCATGGGCCGNCCATCGACCCGGACCAGCCAGCTNTTTCNNGAATCGTCTTGATCNGGAGACGAAAAGAGATCCGCTTCCGTCTTGCCTTGCGGTTCCCAAAGNCCCCGGCTCGCCTGCGAGGCCCGGTCCATGGCCCGCCTCATCGCCAGGCAGGTGGCTCCGACGATGTTCTCGGATTCAATCTCCCCAATGCCCGCCTNTCCCACTCCCCAGTGAAGCTCTCCTTTTTCCCCAAGTTCAAGAACGACTTGGTACAGTTCCTCCCTGCGGGCTTCGTCGAATTGCTTGGAATCGTTCATCTCCGCGGTGGCCTTGCGGTTGGCCGGTTTNNCGAAAAATGCGGCGGGCAGGATCACCGCTCCCGCAACCACCGGACCGGCNAGGCATCCGCGCCCNGCCTCGTCNACCCCCACAATCCCANGGTGGCTNTTGGCCGCCTTGCGGTCGAGGGTCCAGCGTGGGTTGGGCATNACCGAAGGTTCGGGTTTCTACCCTTTTTTCCACTTTGGGTTCCAGGTCTTCTTGGNCGGCGGTTTCTTACCCATCGCCTCGTAGGCGGTCTTAAAGTGCATCTTGCAGAACTCCCTCATCCGTTCCTCCCCCAGNTCCTCGAACAAAGCGGTGGCCACCTCCTTGGCCTGAGCCCCCGATCCCTTGGGGATGGAACGGCCGGCCTTTTCCTCNAGCTTCTTCATCTGATCCAACCAGGTGGCCCGGGCAATCACCGAAGCCGCAGCCACCACGGGATCGGATTCCGCCTTGGTCCTCATTTGCAAATCGAAATCCTCCCCTTCGACGTATTTCTGCACCAGGGGTTGCTTGGAAAACTGATCAAGCAAACCCCACTTGGGTTTGCGCAGGGCCANNGCGTCGTTCAGGGCCCGCCCGTGCAGCCAGGCCAGAAACTTGTTCAGATTCTCCCCGAACTTCAGGTAAAGCTCGTTGTACTTGAGCATTCCGGTGAAGGCGGTCTTGATCACCACGCCCTGAGTGCCGGCGATGGTTTTGGCCATTTTCAGGATGGCTCCGTCCGTGATCGTCTTGCTGTCCCGAATGCCCGCATCCATCCACTTGCGGACCATATCCCCGTCCGCGATCACGCAGGCGGAGACCACCGGTCCGAAGAGATCGCCCTTTCCGCTTTCATCGAGTCCNGCGTGAGGCTCGAACCATTCGGGATTGTTCACTTCCTCATACCCGAGAAGAAATTCCCCGGTCACTTCGGGTTCNAGAATATGAGCCACGAAATCCTCGGTTCCCTTCCCCTGCACCACCAATTTCCCGCTTTCGTACGCCACCACCTTGACTTGGTCCCCGTCAAAGGCATGACGGGCGTACTGCACCTCCCGGCTCGGCCAGCCCCGCGATGAGAGAGCCTGACCCAGCTTATCCATCTGCTCAGAGGTCAGCGTAAGGTTGTAGGAACTCTTTTTCTTGGCATTTTCACCATTGGAATTTGAAGCTTTGCTTGCCATAAGCAAAATATCCTTGAAAAAGACAGCAGGAAAACGCAACCGCCAAGCATGGAAAAAATCACNAANGACCATTCCCTNAACTCGGATGCGGCCAAGGCCGACTTCCGGNTATCCCTGCTTTCCTGGTTCGACGAGTACCGGCGCGATCTGCCTTGGCGGACCCAGCCCTCTCTCTACAAAACCGTGGTTTCCGAATTCATGCTCCAGCAAACCCGGGTGACCACCGCCCTTCCCTATTTCGAACGATGGACGGAGCGGTTTCCGGATTTCCCCGCCCTCGCCGCGGCGGGNGAGGAGGAGGTTCTGAAGGCNTGGGAAGGACTCGGCTACTACTCCCGNGCCCGGAACCTGCATAAGCTCGCCAAGGAAATCATCCGCTGGCCGACGATTCCCGAAGACGCNGAATCCTGGCAGGCCCTTCCCGGAATCGGACCCTACATGGCGGCGGCGGTGACCAGCATTTCCTTCGGATACCCCGAGGCGGTCAGCGACGGCAACGTGGTCCGNGCGCTCACCCGCATTTTCAGTCTTTCCGAGACCTTCCCGGACGGAGCCACCGCCCAAAAAAGGATTCGCCCGCTCGCCCAGACCCTGCTCGAGCATTCGCGCCCCGGAGATTTCAATCAGGCGATGATGGAACTGGGGGCCACGGTTTGCCACCGGCAATCCCCGCTCTGTCTGACCTGTCCCGTGATCAATCACTGTGAGAGCGGAAAACGGGGGGATGCGGAGTCCTTNCCCAAAATCAGCAAGAAGAGGAAAACGACCAAGCGGATCATCCGTTGCTGGGTCGAATCGCCGGAGGGNCTCCTTCTTCAGAAGTCCTCTTCCGCCAACCGGTTGACGGGGATTTACGAATTACCCNGGCAACCGGAAAACCGGAGNTTCGGCAAGAGCTCTCTGATGGCCTGCAAGAAACGGACCATCGGATTGGTGGAATACGAGGAATCCATCCACCGGGCTTCCGCCCANGGCTTTTTCGACGGATCTGCGGATAACCTCGAGTGGATCGATTGGCAAAGGCTCGAGGAGGTCACCCTATCCGGACCTCACCGGAAATGGATTGAGGAACTTAGGAAAGCTCCTTCGGAATGATTCCGGAATACTCGAAGTTCTCCAAGACTTCAAAATCATCTTCGCGGGCGATCCGCTTGGCTTCTTCCGTGGACATGAATTTCTCATCGGGAACGAAGCCGACCCGGCCNATCTCCAAACGGTCGGAGTCCCAACAGGTGGCCACGGTTAGGTTCTTGGCCTTGGTGCCCAGTGTATGAGTGGCGCAGGCTAGGCAGAGATTTTCGAAGCGTTCGTCGCTCAAATCCACCCATTCGCGGATCGTACGCAGGTAGCGCTCGGCCCGCGGTCCGTGTTCCAGGTCACGGTGGTCATTCTCTCTCTTGCAATCGTGAAACAGGGCGAAAAGACAAACCACTTCGAGATCGGCCTCATTGAACCGGCAGAGGTAATGAGCGTTTCTCTCCACCATCCGCCAATGACCGACCCCATGGATCGAACTGTTCGACAATTCGGCCTCGGCAATCACCTTTCGGACCAGTTCCTTCATGCCTTGACGACGGAGAGGGATTGAGCCACCCGGTCGATCACTCCGTCGAAGGAGCCGTTGGAAAAGAAGACCACCAGGGTCCGGGTGGAGTCCCGCACTTCGGATTCCAAAAAATCCGCGATCTCGGAGTTGTCGGAAAAGGCATGAGCCCGCTTGCCCGCGCCTTCGATCCGGCGAATCATCGCATGCGGATCAATTCTCTTGTCTTCGGGAATCTTTTCCGCCCGATGAACCGTGCCAAGCAGGGCGAGGTCGGCGTGAGCCAGGGCATCCGCAAAACGATCCTCGAAGACGTTGGTGACCGCGGTGTTGCTGCGGGGCTCGAAACTCGCGATCAGGCGATGACCCGGCCAGCGGGCCCGAAGCGATTGCAGGGTTCCTTCGATGGCGGTGGGGTGATGGCCGAAATCGGAGAGCACCACGCAGTCCTCCCGATCGACTAGAATTTCCTGCCTCCGCTTAACACCCCGGCACTCCGAGAAATCCGGAATTCCTGCGGCAAAGGGGTTTTCCAGATTCGGTTCGCGACCATCGGAACAGACTTTGGCCAGGACCGAGGACAGGGCGGCCATGGCAAGGTTGCGGGCGTTGAAGAGACCGGGCATTTTCCAATCGACCGAAGTGACCGGATCCCCCCGCCACTCGAGACGGAAACGGCTGCCCTGGGCATCCTCCTCAAATCCTGCGATTCTCAAATCATTGACCT
>NZLE01000066.1 GCA_002692605.1 Opitutia bacterium | reverse complement strand
TTGCCACCCGAATCCCCCCGGGGCGGTTTGATCGGAACCACTGCCTTTATGATCATGGGTTCGACTGGTGACCGGACTTCTCCGATCATCCGCGGAACCTTGGTTTTGGATAAGTTTCTGCACGATCCGTCGGCGGACCCACCCCCAAACGTGCCCGAGTTGACCGATGCGTCCAAGGAACCCCTGTCCGTTCGGGAGATGATCGAACTCCACCAGTCCAAGGCGCAGTGCGCATCCTGTCATGCCAAGATCGATCCGATCGGATATGGCTTGGAAACCTTCGACGCGGTCGGTTTGTGGCGTGACGAGGCCAAGGTGGGTAAGCGGATGGAGAAGATCGAGCAGGGCGGAACCCTGCCCGGCGGAAAGGCTTACAATGATTTCGGGCAATTCAAATCTCTTCTGATTCAGAACAAGCACAAGCTTGCCCGCTCGCTGGTTGAGGGAAGCGCGAGCTTTGGGCTGGGCCGTTCGGTGGAATTTTCCGATGGGGATGATCTTGACGTCTTGACCAAACGGTTGATCAGCGAAGACTTGCCGGCCCGATCGCTGATCCGTAATTTGGTGACGAGCTCACTTTTTCAAACCAAATGAACCTATGAACAAACCGGTAAATTCATCCATCACGCGACGAAACTTTCTCGCTTCCGGAAGTGCTTTGCTTGCCTTGCCGTGGCTCGAGAGCATGGTTCCCCTGGCCGCGGCTCCGGCCTTGCCCAAGCCTCCCACCCGGATGATCTTTTGCGGCGTCGGGTATGGTTTTACCGAAAAGACTTTTTATCCCACCCAAGCGGGCGCCTTGGATGAGTTGACCGAGGGACTTTCTCCTCTGGAGCGTCACAAGAAGGACTTCAGCATCCTCAAAAACCTGACCAACCATGGAGCGACCGATCCGCATGGAGGCAGCACCTCCTACCTGACTTGCGCCAACGTTACGGGCACGCCCGGCAAGCGCTTTCACAATTCAATCTCCTGCGATTTGCTGGCGGGTAAGCAACTGGGCAAGAACCAACGCTATGAATCCCTCGTGCTGGCCAGTAAGGAAGAGAATGCCGGTGGGCACGGGAAGGGCATGTCTTTGGCCTGGAACGAAGCGGGTAAACCGGTCGCCGGTACCCGTGGGCCGGTCGAGCTCTATGCGCGGCTTTTCGGGCAGTCGGATGAATCTCCGGAGGAACGGGAGGCGAGGTTGAATAAGAAAAGGAGCATCCTCGACGTAGTGCTCTCCGATGCGAAGTCCCTCAATGGAAAAGTCAGCTCGCTCGACCGGGACAAGTTGGACGAATACTTCCAATCCATTCGCGAAGTCGAACTGGGACTGGTCAAGGACGCCCAGTGGGCGGAGAAACCCAAGCCAAAGACTGACCGTAAGGCGCCCGAGGAAGGCATTGAGGGGGAGGCCGAGATTCTTCTCACATACGAACTGATCGCCCTCGCCTTGCAGACTCAGCAGACCTCCGTGGTTTCCTACCGCCAACCCGTTGCTTCGGTGATCAAGAGCATGGGCATGAACTACGACCCCCACGCCCTCAGTCATTACGGAGGATCTCCCACCCGCACGGATGCCAACCGCTTGCGGGACAAGAAATGCACCGAGATGCTGGCCAAGTTCATCGACGTTCTCAAGCGGACCAGGGAGGCGGATGGATCCAGCCTCTTTGATCATACGATTCTGAGTTGGGGGACCAACTTGCGCCACGGGCACATGATCAAGGACGTCCCCGCGATCGTGGCGGGAGGTTTGCCCAGTCTCAAGATGGGTCACAGCATCGTTCTGCCCGAGGAGGACACTCCTTTGGGCAACCTCTGGGTCACTCTGCTTAGGCAGGCCGGTGTGGAGGTTGATTCCTTGGGGAGTTCGACCGGCATACTGCCCGAGCTGCTTAGCTGAGAATTCTCGGCTTCTTTGGTAAGTTTTCTTGATCGGGGAACTTTTTCCCGTTTTGGTGGGGAGCGTGAAACCCCTATCTCCGACCCTTCTGGCTTGCGCAACCTTCTGGCTGAGCGCCTTCGGCGAGCCAAAACTCAACGTCATGTTCATTACTCTGGACGACATGAACCGAGACTCCGTCGGGATCTATGGTTCGAAGGTCAAGGGAACGACCCCCAATATCGACAGGCTCGCCCGCGAGGGGTTGCGTTTCGAACATGGCCACGTCACGATTGCGATTTGTATGCCCACCCGGGCCGTCTGGATGACCGGCCGGTATCCCCATAACAGCGGAGCCCTTGGTTTTACCAAGATCAAGCCGGAGGTGCCGACTTTGCCCGAAACCCTGCTTGAGCATGGATTCATGACTGGTATCCTCGGCAAGACCGAGCATGTGGTGCCTTCCCGCACCGAGGCATTCGGATACAGTCGGGACCGCTCTGAAATGGACAACGGGCGCAGTCAAGAACTGTATGGGAAATTTACCGCCGAATTTTTAGGGAAGGTCAGAAAGGCGGACAAACCTTTCTTTCTTATGGTCAATTCCCATGATCCGCACCGTCCCTTCGACAACCGCAAACCCGCAAGCGAGAGAAAATTGGCTGTTGAACCCAAGGGAAGTTCTACCGGCAAAAACAACAAGAAGGCCAAACGGGCGGACTATCCGGCCCCTTCCAGAATCTATCAGCCGGATGAAATCGTCATCCCCGGGTTCCTTCCCGATTTGCCTCCCATCCGCGAGGAGATCGCCCAGTATTACAGTTCCGTGAGCCGTGCCGATGACGTGGTGGGCCGGGTCTTGAACGAACTTGAGAAAGCTGGATTCGCGGAGAATACCCTGGTCATGCTCAAGTCGGACCATGGAATACCGGTTCCCTTTGCCAAAACCAACGTGTGGAGGCATTCGACCCTCACCCCTTGGATTGTGCGCTGGCCGGGCACGGTCAAGCCGGGCACTCATGAGACCGGGCATTCGGTGGCCGGTATCGATTTCGCTCCGACGATTCTCGATGCCCTTGGGCTTGAGCCGATGAAGGGCATGGATGGTCGTTCCTTCCTTCCCGTATTGAAGGGCAAGAGGCAAAAGGGCAGGGAATTCGTTTACACCCACATCAACACCATTGCCTCGGGCCGCTCATACGCGATGCGCTCATTGCTCGGTAAGCGTTACGGGTTGATCTGGAATGGTTGGCACGACGGCGAAACCACCTTTAAAAACGAATCGATGAGCGGGCTGACCTGGAAAGCGATGGCCCAGGCGGCGGAGAATGATCCGGTTCTGGCCAGGCGGGTCAAGCACTACCTGTTTCGCACGCCCTTCGAATTCTATGATTACGGAAAGGACCCCGATGCCCTGAACAACCTGATTGATGACAAGGAACATGCCAAGTTGGTGATCCGATATGGGGAGGAACTTCGGAAGCTTATGAAAAAGACCAAGGACCCTGAGAGCCGCAGTTACCAAAAGGCCCTGAGTGAAATCCAATGAGAAAGGAGAACCACGGATTGCGTTTGGTTTCGCTTTGCGTTGGCTTGGCGTCTTCCCTCCTTCAGGCCAAACCCAACGTCGTGCTTTTTCTTACCGATGATCAGGGGACCCTGGATGCCGGCTGTTATGGGGCTCCCCACCTGAAGACCCCGAATATCGACAAACTCGCCGAAGGCGGAGTTCGTTTCACCCAAGCCTATGCTCACGTGGTCTGCTGTCCGGCGCGGGCCATGATCATGACCGGTCGGCATCCCCAGCGCGGGGGGGTGAACCACTGGACGCAGGGAAACATGAACACCTCCAAGGGTCGGAATCTGGCTCTGGATGAGGTGACTCTCGCTGAGGTTCTCAAAAGAGCGGGGTACCGCACCGCCCTTTTTGGCAAGTGGCATCTTGGGGCTCATCGGGATCATGGACCGAGGAAGCAGGGTTTCGATGAGTTCTTCGGTATCCGCAATGGGTTCATCGACAATTACAACCACCACTTCCTGCATCAGGCGGGCTATCATGATCTCTATGAGGGAACCACTCCAGTACGGTCCGAGGGCGAATATTTTCCCGAACTCATCATCAAGCGGGCACTCGCCTTCATCGAGGAAAATCAAGCCAGGCCTTTCTTCCTCTACCTACCCTTCAATATCCCCCACTATCCGGAGCAGGCTCCCGAGAAATTCGAGAAACCTTTCCGTGAACTGAAGGATGAAGCCCTCCGTTCCTACGCCACCATAACCTACGCCACCGATTTTTTCATCGGGCAAGTGGTCGAAAAGCTTGATCAAATCGGAGTCTTGGATGAAAGCGTACTCATTTTCATGAGCGATAACGGTCATTCCGAGGAGACGAGCTACCGCATTCGCGAGGAAAATCACCTGAGCGGATACCCCAAGGGACACTTTTACGGTGCCAGTGGAGCCGGATACACGGGGAAGTGGTCGGGGTGTAAGGGCGAGTTTCTTGAGGGAGGCATTCGAGTGCCCGCCATCCTGCGGTATCCTCCCAAGGTTCCGCAGGGGGAAACCCGCGATCAGATCGTAACCGCGATGGATTGGTTGCCCACGGTGATGGATCTCTGCGAACTCCAAGCCGAACCCAGTGATCCCAAGCCTGACGGACATAGTCTGCTCCCCCTTTTGGAGGATTCGAACAGAATGTCCGGTTATCGCGGGATACTGAACTTTCAATGGCACAACAAATGGGCGGTACGGATGGACGAATGGAAACTGATCGGTGTCGTGGGCAGTGAGAATTATCGATTGCTTAGGTTAACCGACGAGTTTCCGGAACGAAAGAACTACGCTTCCGAGAGGAAGGATATTCTTTCGGGGATGCTGAACGTCCGCCAGGCCTGGGTCTCGGATTTGCGTAGTAACTCCACCCTCAATCCTTTTCGGTGAGCAAACGAATCGTAGCCATGGGAGACGGGTTGTGGGATCTTTTCCCGGATGGTCCGCGCTTTGGTGGAGCCACTGCGAACTTTGCCTGCCACACTTCCCGTCTGGGCGGAGAGGTCCGTATGGTCAGCGGGGTGGGGAAGGATGACCGGGGGAAGGATCTCCTCGCGGTTTACCGGAAGTACGGTGTGCGAACCGAACTGGTTCAGCAACTTTCCGACTATCCGACGGGTACCGTTGAGGTGGAGTTGGCGGAGGGGGGTATGCCCACCTTCACCATTGGAGAAAACGCAGCCTGGGACCATTGGCAGTGGAACGACGAAATTGAACGCGGGGTATGCTCCGCGGATGCTCTTTATTTTGGAACCCTTGGCCAGCGAGGAGAATCCGCCAAGGAGGGAATCCGCCGGGCTTTGGCAATTGCCCTGGAACGAGGCATTCCCAGAATCCTTGACGTCAACCTGAGGTCGCCCTTCTTCGATGACTCTTTGATTCGCGATTCGGTTGCGGTTTGTTCCGTCCTCAAGCTCAGCGACGAGGAGCTCGACCGGGTCGCTCGGGCCTGTGAAATCCCTTCCTCCGAATCCGAACTGGAAAGACTTAAAATGATCCGAGAGAAATTCGGCTTACGTTGGGTGGTAATGACTGAGGGCGCCGAAGGAGCCACCTTGGTTCTTGAGAAAGGCTCGGTTCGGCAACCGGGGGCGCCTGCGAAGGTGGTGGACACCGTGGGTGCGGGAGATTCCTTCACCGCCGCCCTCACCATCGGTCTGCTTGAGGAAAGCGATCCTTCCGAGGTTCTCGAAACCGCCTGCCAGGTGGCCGCGGAGGTCTGTTCCCATGCCGGTGCGGTGCCCCAGTAAGCCCTTTCTTGCCCAACCTGAAACCCCTCCGTTCCCAAAACCCCAAATCCATTATGAAAACTGACCGAAGAACCCTTCTCAAGACCGCGGCATCCACAGCTTTTGCGGCCACCCTACTGACCGCTCCCAACGCCGCTAGGGCCCAGACGCCCATGAATCAGGCCGATCCCGCATTCCGGGTCAGGAATGGACGGATCAAACAATCCATCATGGGGTGGACCTTCAACCCCATGCCCACACCCGAGTTGGCCAAACTGTGCAAGGAGGTGGGCCTTGTCGCGATGGAAGGCATTTCTCCAAAGCATTATCCGATGATCAGGGATCTCGGACTGGACGTTTCGCTGGTGGGAAGTCATGGATTCAAAACGGGTCCGGTGGATCCGGCCAATCATGAGGAATGCGTCGGGAAACTGCTTGAATCCATCGAACTTTGCGCCGCCGCAGGCTACAAGCGCGTGATCACCTTTACGGGTATGAAAGCCGATGGAATTGAGGACGAACAGGCTGAGGAAAATTGCATTTCCTGCTGGAAGAAAGTCCTTCCTTTCGCAGAGAAGAACAAGGTTACCCTTTGCCTCGAGCATTTGAATTCACGGGACGACAGTCATCCGATGAAGGGACATCCCGGATACTTTGGCGACGACGTCGACCATTGTGTGAAGATGATCAACAGGATTGGCTCGGAGCATTTTAAATTACTCTTCGACGTCTATCACGTTCAGGTAATGAATGGGGACGTGATTCGCCGAATCAAGCAGTACCAGGAAGTCATCGGCCATTATCATACCGCGGGAAATCCGGGTCGAGCCGAGCTCGATGAAAATCAGGAAATCAATTACCCCGGGGTGATGCGGGCGATCCTCGACACGGGATTCGATGGCTACGTCGCTCAGGAATTCATACCAACCTGGAAGGACAAGGCTCTCGCCCTCAGGCATGCCGCTGAAATCTGTGACGTTTGAGACCCGAACCGATCTCTTCTTACCAATCGTCGGTGCGGAAGGGACCGGCGGGTAGACCGTCCACGTTGTAGAGGTTGGCGTCCGCCGGGTTCATGGTGTAGGCATAGCGGGCGGCAACCGGTTTCCTCACTTCCTTGGAACTCAGCACCACTTGGTCACCGACGATCTTGGCGTCCGCCCAATGCCACTTCTTGTCGGCTCCGGCGATTGAGAAATGCTTCAGCGTACCTCCGACGACCGGTTGGGTGGGATCAAGTCCGACTTTCTTGCCAACCATCAGGCCCTGTCCGACGTTTTTGAAGGAAAGATGTAACTTACCCCCTTTGATCTTGTGGCTTTCGTAAAGGGGGCCTGAAGCGACCAATCCCTGCATCCCATAAGTTTGGTTGAGAGCCCATTGGGCAAGGCGTCCGCCGACGTCCTGCTTGTTCTTGGGGTGAATGTCGTTGGGGTTATGAGCGTCCGCAAGATCGATGATAACCGCCATCCCCGTGTGTTTCAGATCGAGAGCCTGAGTCTGAGCTTCTCGGATCCTGGCCCACCCATCGCCGCCCTCGGGCCTGGACTCTTCCTTGCTGGGGTTCTTGACTTCCATGACGTTGGCTTTTCTGAAGTTGCACAATTGAACCCAGTAGAATCCTAGGTCGGGGTTTTGAAAGGCTTTTCTCCACCCTTGAACCAAAGCTCGTTTCTTTTGGTAATAGGTAATGCCTTCACCGCCGTTGGATTCTCCCTGATACCAGATCGCTCCGCGCATCGCGTACGGAGTGAGAGGATGAACCATGGAGTGATAAATGGCCGAAGGGGTACCCCCCTTGACTTTGGTTTCCGCAGTATAGGCGGAGACGCTCTCGGCGAGCTTTGACAGTTCGGGAACAGATTTAAAGCCGTCCAGGGTGGTCCAGGGTTCGATTTTGGTTCCTCCCCAGTTGGATCCGATCAATCCGACGGGAATCCCGAGGCTCAGGTGCAGGCGGCGACCGAAGTAGTAACCGGTGGCGCTGAAGGACGCGACGCTCTGCGGAGAGCAGACTTTCCATTCTCCTTTGCCTTCGCGTTGGGGAATTGGGTGAACGGTGTGACCTGGAACGTCGAAGAGTCGAATCTTGGGGTAGTTCGATTTTGCGATTTCCTCCTTGGGGTTGGCGCATTGGGAAACTCTCCATTCCATGTTGGATTGTCCGGAACAAATCCAGACTTCTCCAACCAGTACGTTTTCCAATTGAATCAGGTTCTTTCCTTGGACGCTGAGGGTGGCGGGGGAGGCATTGGCTTTGAGTTTGCCAAGTTTGATCATCCAATTGCCCTTTTTGTCCGCGGTTGTTTGCTTTTTCTGCCCGGCAAAGGAAACGGTGATTTTTTCGCCCGCATCCGCCCAACCCCAAACCGGAACTTGCAGGTCGCGTTGCAAAACCATGTGGTTGCTGAGAACGTTGGGCAAGCGTACGTCGGCGTGAATGAGGGAGCCTACCGTGAAAAGGGCAAGCAGGAGGATGAGTTTTGCTTTCATGAATGAATACTTTTGGGTTTTGAGTAGCGGGGATTGATCCTGTTGGAAAAGTCGCCTTGTGAGCAACCCGAAAAGAGCGGATTTTTACGATTCGCGCACGGAGATAATGAGGTGGCTTGCCTGCTTGGGAAAGGAGCCCTTGATTGCAGGGTTGCGCATCCGCCGGGGAATCTCTTATTCCTTGGAAATGAAGCCGACTCTCGCCCTTTTTCTCTTCTTTGGACTTATCCCAGTTCGGAGTTTTGCAACCGAAGCTCCCAACGTCCTGCTCATCCTTGCCGATGACTGCACCTACAACGACCTGCCCACTTATGGCGGGCAAAACGCTCGGACGCCCCATATCGAAAGATTAGCCTCGGAGGGTTTGGTCTTCAACCGGGCTTACGTCGCCTCTTCGATGTGCCAACCCTGCCGGGCGGAACTGTATTCGGGTCTTTATCCGATGAGCAACGGATGCGCCTGGAATCATTCGGGATGTCGTCCGGAGATCACCGGAATGCCTCAGGCATTGGGTAAACTGGGCTACCGGGTGGGACTCGCGGGGAAGCGGCATATCCGGCCGGAGAGCGTCTTTCCCTTCGAGCCGGTTGCCGGCTTCGACTCCAATTGCGTACGCAATCCGACGGAGGATCACGACCTCGAACCGGTCCGCGCCTTCATGAATCGAAAGGGCGACCAACCCTTTTGCCTGGTGGTGGCTTTAACCGAGCCTCACGTTCCCTGGGTGATGGGGGACTCCTCGAAGTATCCTCCGGGTAAGCTGAAGCTTCCTCCCAACGTCGCGGACACGCCCCGCACCCGGGAGGACTTTTCCAAATACCTCGCCGAGATCTCCTACATGGACGGACAGGTCGGAGACATTCTCAAGGCTCTGGAGGGAAGCGGGAAGAGTAAGAAAACCCTCGTTCTCTTCAGTTCCGAACAGGGTTCCCAGTTTCCGGGTTGCAAGTGGACCACATGGGACACCGGTTTGCATACCGCCCTGATCGCCCGCTGGCCCGGAAAAGTCAGTGCGGGTGTTCGGACGGATGCCTTGGTCCAGTATGCCGACGTGCTGCCCACGTTACTGGAATTGGCCAATGGGGATCCGACCGGTCTGGACGGATCAAGTTTTGCGGGGGTTTTAATGGGAGAAAGGAAGGAGCACCGCAGCTACGTTTACGGGATGCATAACAACTTTCCGGAGGGCCCTCCTTATCCAACCCGTACCCTATCGGATGGCACTTACCGCCTGGTTCTCAATCTGACTCCGGATGAAATGTTCATCGAAAAACATTTGATGGGGCTGAAGGGTAATGCAGTGCTGAACAACCCCTACTGGGCAACCTGGGTGCGTGATGCTTGGGCCAACCCGGAGATTTATCGACTGGTCAAGCGCTATCAGGTGCGTCCGCCGAAGAGCCTCTATCACACGACTCGGGACCCCTACGAAATGAATGACTTGGCCAAGGATCCGGAGTATCAGGTCAAACTTAGAGCCATGGAAACCGAACTGCGAGCTTGGATGAGGCGGCAGAAGGACCCGGGCATTCGCCTCGACACCCAGTCGGCTCACCAGGCCGCCAAGCAGGGAAAGCATTTGTTCTAAGCGATCTTTTTGAACGAATACGCTCACGGAGTCCTCCAAGTCACTGAACCGCCTACCCAAACTCATGAACAAAAACCTCCTCTTTCCATTCTCCATCTTGGTTGGGCTCATCGGAGCCTCCCTGATTATTTCCAAGCCCTGGGTCACGATCCAGCATGCCGAACCCATCATGGTCAAAGGCTATGCCGAACAAAAAGTTCTGGCCGATCAGGGAAGCCTGACGGTTCGGATTTCCGAACAACGACCGGAGAATGCCGAAGCCTACAAGGCGGCCGAAGAATCGGTACAGGTGGTGAAAGGGTTTCTCGCCGAGGCTCTGGGCGAAGAGGCCGAGGTGTTGGATCTGTCCACTTCCATCAGTGAAACCAAGAAACTGAACGAGAAGGGTAACCGTACCAATGAAATCGAATATTAAGTGGTTTCGCGCAGTCTTCGCATCAACACTGCCAAGGTGCTGGAATTGGCGGAACTATCCCGCAAGCTTTACGATTTGAATGCCAAGGGCATCCGCCTGACTTTGAACGGGCCTGACTTTTTCGTTTCGGGGTTGGAAGAGGTGAAGATCGATTTGATGCAGCGGGCCACCGGAAACGGCCGCGAGCGGGCCGAGATCATGGCCAAGAGCTCGGGAGAGAAACTGGGTTCGCTGGTTTCCGCAAGGCAGGGAGTCATTCAAATCACCAAGCCGAATTCGACCCGGACTTCCAGTTATGGAATCTATGACACCGAGACCATCGAGAAAGTGGTCAAACTTGTGGTCACTCTGGAATTCAAGATCGGAAAGTAGGGAAGGGACGGGGGAGAAGTCTCCGGCAAAGGTCCATTTCATTTGCCTTTGGGCGAAACATTCCTCTTTTTTGTTTGTTTTGACGATTATGAATCCAGCCCGATTTTTTCTTCACCGGTTCTCTTGGATCGGTGCTTTTTTCATGCCTTTGCTCGCACTCTCCGCAAAGCAGGAACCCATGAACTTGCTTCTGATTACGGTGGACGACATGAGTTGCGACTCGGTAGGCGTCTACGGAAGCAAACTGGAAGGCACCACGCCGGTGATGGATCGATTGGCTTCTCAATCCCTACGCTTCGAACATGCCCACGTCACCGTCGGAAATTGCAACCCCTGCCGGAATGTGATGTTTTCCGGTCTCATTTCCCACAACAACAAGGTTGAGGGTTTTTACAAGGTGCCCGATCCGGGTTGGCCGCATATGGTGGATTTGTTGAAGGATGCCGGTTACTATGCGGGCATTCATGGGAAAGTCAGCCACTCCAGTCCTTATCAACCGTACGCATGGGATGATGACCTGACGATTTCGCCGTCCGGAAAAAGGTCTCACGTTAAGGATGCCAAGGCCTATGGCGCCTCCACGTCCCGGGGGATTGAAAAAGCAAAAAGGGCTGGAAAGCCTTTCTTTTTGTCGATCAACGTATCGGATCCGCACAAGCCCTTCTGGACGCAGGTCCGGGGTNGGGGTGAGGATCCTTACGTTCCGAGCCGAATCTTTACCGCGGATGAGGTGCCGGTGCCCGGTTTTCTTTTTGAGGATCCGGAGGTGCGGGAGGAACTGGCCCTTTATTACAGCAGCGTCAGACGGGCGGATGACTGCCTTGCTCAAGTACTGCAAGCCCTACGAGACAGTGGAGAGTGGGAAAACACCATGGTCGTTTTTCTTTCCGATCACGGAATGCCTTTGCCTTTTGCCAAGACTCAGCTTTACCACCACAGCACTCGGACTCCCCTGATGGTTCGCGTGCCCGGGGTGACTGAGGCGGGTAAGGTGGATAAGCGGCACATGGTCTCAGTGGTCGATCTTTTGCCCACGGTGCTCGATGCCCTGGGAATCGATCCTCCAGCCCGGCAGGATGGGCGTTCCTTTTACCCTGCGATCAAGGGAGAAAAAATGAAGGGCTGGGACTACGTCATCAAACAATACCATGAGAANTCGGGCCGATCCAGGGATCCGATGCGGGCCATCCAGACCAAGAAATTTCTTTATCTTTTCAATCCGTGGTCGAATGGGGAGCGGATCTTCGCCACCGCNACCAACGGCACCGTCACNTGNAAGCGAATGATCGCTCTCGCCGAGGACGATGAGGAAATGAATCAAAGGCTGGAACTCTACCGTTACCGGGTGCCCGAAGAGTTGTATCAGGTCAGTCAGGATCCCGACTGCCTGGAGAATCTGATTAATTACGCCAGTAAGGAAAAGGAAAGAATCCGCCTGGAGGCCTTGCTTGAAGAATGGATGGTCCGGACGAAGGATCCGATTCTGGAAACTTTCCGNAACCGCGATGANCCTGAGTTGGTGGAGGCATACGTCCAGAAACTCGAAGCGGAGGCCAATGCCAGGAGAATTGCCAATAAGCCGAAGTCCCCAAAGAAAGCCCAACCGAAAAAGAAACTCTGATTTTCACTCAACCTGTCTTGATATGCGAACCTTCATTCTCATTCTCAGTTCGGTNCTTGCCTTGATGCACTTTGCCTTGGGCGACGATCCTGCCAAACATCTCTTTATTCTCTCGGGTCAGTCCAATATGCAGGGGCACCGACCGGAGGAAGCCTTCACGCCCACCGTCGAAAAAGCCTTTGGCAAGAGCCGGGTGATCGTGGTTCAGGATGCCCTGGGAGGGCAACCGATCCATCGGTGGTGGAAGCAATGGAAGGATCCGGCCGGGGAAAGACCCGAGCAAATGGGCGATCTGTATGACCGGTTGATGAACAAAGTGAAACTNTCGATCCAAGGCCAGAAACTGGCCAGCGTAAGTTTTGTTTGGATGCAGGGCGAGCGGGATGCCCGGATGGGGTGGGGAAAGCTCTACGAAAAAGCCCTTCTGGGTCTGCACACTCAAGTGGCAAAAGGATTACCCTGGGATGCGACGAAAATGAATTTCGTGATCGGTCGGCTCAGCGACTTCGANATGGGGAACAAGACCTATCCTCACTGGACCATGGTTCGGAAGGTTCAGGTAAGAGTGGCGGAATCAAGTGACCGCTTTGCCTGGGTGGANACCGATGACCTGAATGACGGAAAGAACCGAAGGGGGAAGGAGATCAAGGATGACCTTCATTATTCCGCCAAGGGGTACGTCACCCTCGGTCAGCGCTTTGCCGAGGCGTGCATCGAGAAGATTCGGAGTTCGGAACCATGAAGCGTTTCGCAATCCTGTTTCTCTTCGTTCTGCCCTTGGTTTCGTCCGCCAAGGTCCGCTTGCCCGCAATCTTTTCCGACCATCTCGTGCTTCAGCAAAACTACGGCAACCCGATCTGGGGATGGGCCCAGCCCGGAGAGAAGGTGACCGTCTCCACAAGCTGGGGAGAGGAACACTCCCTGACCACCGGGGAAAACGGCAAATGGATGGCGGTGGTCTACGCCCCCGCCGCCAGTCTGGGCCACAAACTGACCATCCGGGGAAGCAACCGCATCGTTTTGCGAAACGTCGCGGTTGGTGAAGTCTGGCTTTGCGCGGGGCAATCCAATATGGGTTGGTCGGTGGGCAACTCCTTTGAGGCCGAGGGGGAGGCCGAGGTCGATCTTCCCGGTTTTCGGATTTACCGTTCTGCTCGCGANCATTGGCATGAACCTCTCGAGGAAAACCGGGACCGCCTGGCCCGTTGGAAACCCTGTGATCCGCAATCCGCCGCCGAGACTTCCGCAGTCTCCTACTATTTTGGAAAGAAGCTCCATCAGGAACTGAAAGTCCCCGTGGGCATCATTCAGCGGGCCTTCGCGGGTACGCCGATTGAAGGATGGATGCCTTGGGAAATCCAAAGTTCCGATCCCCGAACCATGGCGTTCAAGAAACAACTCGACGAAGGATCCGAGCGCCTGATTGCCCGGGGGCAAACCAAGCAAAAGGCGATCGAAGCCCACCAACTGGAACTGGCCGAGTACAATGCCAAGATCGATCGCGGAGAGACCATGAAGAATGCGTTCCGTCCCTTGAGCCCACCCATCATCACCAAACCCTCCAACTTGGGGCATCAGTACCCCGGCCATATTTACAACGCCATGATTGCGCCGATCCGTCCCTATGCGATTCGGGGCATGATCTGGTACCAGGGAGAAAGAAATGCCAAGAATGCCCCTCAGGCAGAGCATTATCACAACCAGCTGCAAGCCATGATCGGATATTACCGCAATTCCTGGCATTCGAGGTCCATGGGGGCGGTCAGCGACGGATTTCCTGTCTATTTCACCCAGCTGCCCAGTTGGGGTCCTCCCCAGCAAAAACCGGTCGAAGGGGTGGAAGCCTCGTGGGCAGTCAGTCGGGAGAGCATGAAACGGGTGACCGAAAAGCTGTATGGAGTCGGTATGGCGGTGACCATCGACACGGGGGATGCATACGAGTTGCACCCCAAGAACAAGAAACCCATCGGTTTGCGTCACGCCTATTTGGCTCTGGGCAAGACCTATGGGTTCCCCGGCGTTCATCAGGGGCCGGTTTTACAAAGCCACCAAGTAAGCGGTCCAACCCTCGTTCTGCAATTCGGTTCGACCGGTTCGGGACTGATGCCGGCCCGTAAGGGTAAGCTGGATGCCTTTGCTCTGGCAGGGGAGGATCAGGTGTGGCACTGGGCGGAGGCGACCATCGTGGATCAAGGGGTGGAGCTTTCTTCTCCCAAAGTCAAAAAACCGGTTGCTGCCCGTTACGCCTGGGCGATGAATCCGTCCCAAAGAAACCTGCTTTACAATAAGGAGGGTTTTCCCGCTTCTCCATTCCGTACCGATGACTGGCCTCTTTATGATCCGAAAGCCGAACCGGTGGAGGTCCATAAGCCTCAAAAGCCCAAGGGTTACGAGGCCAAGGACTGGGCCCGCCCCGCCATGGGGCTTTAACAAGTTTCCCATATGAAAAAGAGTCTGCTTCTTTTCCTTTTGCCCGGTCTTCTCTGGGCAAGGCAAAAGCCCAACGTCATCATCATTCAAACCGATGAACATAACCTGCGCACCCTGGGATGCTACCGTGAGCTGATGAGTGAGGACCAGGCTTACGTTTGGGGTAAGGGAAACAAAGTGGAGACTCCGCACATCGATTCGCTGGCCAGGGACGGTTTGATATGCACAAACTATTTTGCTTCCTCTCCGGTCTGCACGCCTTCCCGGGCCTCGTGGGTTTCCGGTCTGTATCCTCAGGCCACGGGTTCTCCAAGCAATAACCTGCCTCTGGATGATTCCATCGTCACCTTTGCCGAAGTGCTCCGTAAGCGGGGGTACGCCACCTCCTATTTGGGAAAGTGGCATTTGGATGGGGACGCCAAGCCGGGATGGGCTCCAGCCCGGAAATTCGGGTTTTCCGATAACCGGTTCATGTTCAACCGGGGGCATTGGAAGAAATTTGAGATGACCGAAGAGGGTCCGCGGGTTGCAACCAAGAAGAATGGAAAGCCGGTCTACGATTTGAGCGGTGCGGATGAAAGGAGTTTCGCCACCGATTGGTTGGTCGATCGTTCCCTGGAGATTCTCGAGCGGGATAAGAAAAAGCCCTTCTGCCTGATGCTTGCCTTGCCCGACCCTCACGGACCGAACACGGTGCGCGCTCCCTATGATACGATGTACGATCACCTGACTTTCCGGCAACCCGTGACTATGCGTAAGGTGCTGGCCGCCCTGCAGAACCGACCGGGTTGGGTAAGCGGTGGCTCCAATGCAGTGAAAAAGCTGAGCCAAAGCACCTTGTCCAAGTATTTTGGAATGGTCCGTTGCATCGATGACAACCTCGGTAAGATCTTGGCTTTTTTGGAGGAAAATGAATTGACCGAGGACACTATCGTAGTCTTCACCTCGGACCATGGCGATATGATGTGCGAACACTGCCGAATGAACAAGGGCTTACCCTACAAGACCTCGGTGGGCATTCCCTTTGTTTTGCGTTATCCGGCCAAGGTTCCCGCAGGCAAGGTGATTCACACCGCCTACACCACGGTCGACTTTTTTCCCACCCTGATGGGACTGATGGGTATTTCCGAAGGTTTGCCCACGATGCACGGATTGGATGCCTCGGCTGCCTACACCAACAAGAAAAGGGAAATCGCCAGGGACCGGATCGTGTACGTCCGGCAATCGGACGGAAACTGGGTGGCTGCCTTTGACCGCCGCTACAAACTGGTGATCTCGAGCCTCGACGTGCCCTGGCTCTATGACTTGGACAAGGATCCCGACGAGTTGATCAATCACTATGGGCGGGAAGGCTACGACGAACCGTTCCGGCGTTTGAAAAGAGAACTGCTCGCTCAGATGAAAACCTTCGAGGAACCGGCCCTGATGGAGAAAAAACTGCGCTTCGAATAGGGCGGGACGTTCTTTTTCTTGGATTTCCCGGGTGAAATCCTTCATGCTTATCGCTTATGGATAAAAAGGATATCGTGGAGGTTTTGGAACGCATCGGAACGATGATGGAAATCAAGGGCGAGAACCCCTTTAAGGTACGGGCTTATTTTAGCGGCGCCCGTACCCTGCAGACCATGGAGGAAGACCTTGGCGGGGTCATTGAGGAGGGCAGGTTGGGCGATATCCAGGGGATTGGGAAGGCCCTGACCGAAAAGATCGAGACTTTGCATTCCACCGGAGAGCTGGAATTTTATGACAAACTGGTCGCCTCGGTCCCGTCGGGACTGATGGATCTTTTGGATATCCCGGGACTGGGAGGTAAGAAAATCAAGGTTCTGCACGAGCAGCTCGAGGTTGATTCCATCGAATCCCTGACCCGGGTTTGCCTCGATGGAAAAGTCGCTCAACTGAAGGGCTTTGGCGAAAAGACCCAGGAAAAGATTCTTTCCGGGATCAAGAACCGTGAGGCTTACGCCGCCCGACACCTTTGGTGGAAAGCCCGTGAAGTGGCCGACCGGATTCTTCCCGGGCTCGAAGATTTGCCCCAGGTTGAGCGGGTCGAGGCTGCCGGAAGCCTCCGTCGAGGCATGGAGACTGTGGGGGATCTCGACTTCTTGGTGGCTTCCTCGGAGCCGGGCCCAATCATGGATTGGTTCACTTCCATGGAAGGAATCGCCGAGGTCACCGCTCATGGGGACACCAAGTCGAGCGTTCGGCTCGAAGGCGGTATGCAGGCGGATTTGCGGGTAGTCCCGAGCGAGCAGTTTTTCTTTGCCCTCCATCATTTCACCGGATCCAAGGATCATAACGTACGGATGCGTCAGAAAGCCCTGTCCATGGGCTTGAGCCTTAGTGAATGGGGCTTGCGTCCGGAGGGAGAAAAGGCTTCAGGCCGCAAGGCGGGTCCGATCGAAGCCCAGTCCGAGCAGGATATCTTTCGGGCGCTTGGTCTGCAGTACGTGCCTCCAGCCTTGCGCGAGGGAATGGGTGAAGTCGAGGCTGCGGAACGCAACGAGCTTCCCGAGTTACTCGAACTTTCCGATCTCAAAGGCTGCTTTCATAACCACACCACCGCTTCCGATGGGCGTAACACCCTTGAGGAAATGGCCGGGGAAGCCGACCGAAGAGGATGGGAATACCTTGGGATTTCCGATCACTCCAAGGCCAGCTTTCAGGCCAATGGACTGGATGAGGAGCGCCTTGCCAGTCAGGTGGAGGCAATTCATGAACTGAACCAAAGCGGACGCTTTCGGGTGCATTTGTTTGCGGGGTGTGAGGTCGACGTTTTGTCCGGGGGTAAATTGGATTTTGAGGATGAGGTGCTGGATACCCTGGATTACGTGGTGGCATCGGTGCATGCCGGACTGACTCAGGATGAGGAGACCATGACCGCCCGGTTCATCAAGGCGATCGAGCATCCCAAGGTAACCATGGTCGGACACCTCAGCGGACGTTTGCTTCTGAGAAGGGAAGCGAGCAAGATGGACGTCAACCGAATCATCGATGCGGCGGTCACTCATGGAACGCTGCTTGAACTGAACGCCAACCCGATGCGTTTGGACCTGGATTGGCGGCATTGGAAAAGGGCGGCGGAAAAGGGCATGCTTTGCTGCATAAATCCGGATGCTCACGCCCTGCATCATTTTGACTACCAGTTGGCCGGGGTGAACACCGCCCGCAAGGGTTGGTTGACCGCGGATCAGGTGCTCAACGCCAAGCCACTGGCGGAAGTGAAGGATTTTCTCTCGCGGTGAATCGCCGAAACGGAATCTCGTGGTTCGCTTGCAACCTTCTTTGGGTCCTGCCCCTAGCCCTTCTTGGCAAACCCAATTTCGTGATCTTCCTGGCGGATGACCTGGGGTATGGGGACGTGGGTTACCAGGGCGGAGACGTCCCGACTCCGAACATTGATTCGATTGCCCAGGGTGGTGTGACTCTGACCGACGGGTACGTCACCTGCCCAGTGTGCGCTCCTTCCCGGGCCGGTCTCTTAACCGGACGGTACCAGCAAAGTTTCGGATTTTGGGACAACATTGGTCCTTTCCGAGTATCCAGGGAGGTCGAACCGGGTATTCCTCTGGAGGTTCCGATCCTCTCCGAACGACTCAAGCCACTCGGATATGCCTGTGGGTTATTCGGAAAAACCCACGAGGGAGATGCCGAGGAGATGATGCCCTTCAACCGTTGGGATGAATTTTACGGATTCAATAACGGTGCCTCCAATTACCTGGCGGACATGAACCGCCCCCACAACCCGATTTTTCATAACCGCCGGATTATCAGCCAAAGCTACTCGTCCCGTGGAATCAAGGATTCGGAAGTCAGTCGCAAAGGAGTTTTGCTCCGGGACCGCGAGAGCTACCTGACCCAGGTTTTGGCGGAACGGGCGGTTTCCTTTATCGAAAGAAACCAAGGGAAACCCTTCCTCTGTTACCTTCCCTTCAATGCCATTCACGGACCTTTTCAGGCTCCCGAGCATTTGTATGAAAAATATGCCGCTGAGAAAGACCACAAGAGACGGCTGAACATGGCAATGCTGGATTCCCTGGATCAGGCGGTCGGGGTCGTCCTGGATGCCTTGAAGCGTATGGGATTGGAGCAAGACACCCTGGTTGTCTTCCTGAGCGACAACGGTGGGCATGAGGCCTCCCCCAATCTTCCTTTGCGGGGAAAAAAGGCAACCTACTGGGAAGGCGGGTTACGGGTTCCGTTCTGCATGAAATGGCCCAGGCGCCTTTCTGCCGGTCAAATCTACCGGGAACCGGTGATTTCACTTGATCTCCTGCCCACTTTGGTGGAGGCCGCGGGTGGGCATACCGATCCTACCTGGAAATTGGATGGTGTGAATTTACTTCCTTACTTACTGGGTGAGCGAGGCGACCCCCCGCACCGCGAACTGTTATGGACATGGGGAGCTCGCAAGGCCATTCGAATGGGCCGATACAAGGCGCTCTCCCAAAACCAGGGCCGGACCTGGGAACTCTATGATTTGCAAAAAGACCTGTCCGAAGAAAAGGACTTGTCCAAGCAACAGGGGGAACGCTTGCAAAGGATGATCAAGCGGTTCGACGCATGGGAAAAGAATCTGATGCCCCAGCAGTGGGGATGGAACAAGGCTCTGGGCTACGAAGACCCTGATTTCGGGCAACCCCGACCTTACCATGAACCAGGATATTTTGAGAAAGCCGACAAGTGAGGGGGATTGGTTTGCTTCCCTGAGCAAATGCTCCTAAATCCTTCGCGTGGCTCTGATCAGTTATCGTAACCTTTCCGTCTCCTTTGGCGGTCCTCTCCTGCTTGATGACGTGGGCATCACCATCGACAAAAAGGAGCGCATCTGCTTGCTTGGGCGAAACGGGGAGGGGAAGTCCACTCTGCTGCGTATCCTGTCCGGACAGGTGAAACCCGACAGGGGGGAGAGCGAACGCATCCCCGGCTTCCGGGTGGCCAAGCTCGATCAGGAAATTCCCAGTGGGATCGAAGGCGCGGTCTTTGACTTGGTGGCCCGCGGACTCGGTGCGGAGGCGGATCTCTTGCGGGCATACAACCAAGCCACGCAGAACCTCTCCGAGGATCCCGAAAGCCCTGCGCTTAGCGAGCAAGTGGACCGTTTGCAAGCCGAGCTTGACCGAACCGACGGGTGGAGCCTCGATCACCGGGTGGCCTCAGTGATCGACCGGGTCGGTTTGAAGCCCGATGATCCCTTCAACACCTTGTCCGGGGGCAACAAGAGCCGGGCGATGCTGGCCCGGGCCCTGGTGGGGGAGCCCCACTTGTTGATCCTTGACGAACCCACCAACCACTTGGATTTTGCCGGGATTCGCTGGCTTGAGGAATTCTTGGCGAAAGGGGAATTTGCGACCCTGTTCGTTTCCCATGACCGGGCCTTTCTTCGCTCCCTTTCGACCCGCATACTCGAACTGGATCGTGGGAAGCTCACTTCATGGGACTGTGGATATGAGAAATTTCTCATCCGCAAGGCGGAGATTTTAGCGGCCGAGGAAAAGAACAATGCGGTGTTTGACAAGAAACTCGCCGAGGAGGAGGTGTGGATCCGTAAGGGGATTCAGGCCCGCAGAACCCGCAACGAGGGACGGGTCCGGGCACTGTTTGAACTGCGGAGGGAACGATCGGAGCGGCGGGAACAGCAGGGGACGGTCAACCTCTCGGCCAACCAGGCTCAGGCTTCGGGCCGGAAAGTGATTACCGTCAAAAAAATGGATTACTCCTGGGGCGAACAGGCCATTGTCCGGGATTTCAATGCCACCATCTGGCGGGGAGACAAGATCGGAGTGGTTGGTTTGAACGGGTCGGGCAAGTCGACCCTACTGCAGTTGCTGCTCAAGCAATTGCAACCCGATTCGGGGACGGTGGATCACGGCACCCGTCTGGAGGTTGCCTACTTCGATCAGTTGAAGGCTCAGGTCCGCGAAGATCTGTCGGTTGCTGAGAATGTTGCTCCAAACGGGGATACCGTGGAATTCAATGGGAATAAGAAGCATATTCTTTCCTATCTCCGGGATTTTCTTTTTCTGCCGGAAACTGCCCGGGCACCCGCCAAGATGCTTTCCGGAGGGGAACGGGCGAGGTTACTTCTGGCCAAGCTCTTCCTTCAACCGGCCAATCTCCTGGTTCTGGACGAGCCCACCAATGATTTGGACGTCGAGACCATCGAGCTTTTGGAGGAGCGACTGCTTTCCTTCGAGGGCACCCTTTTGCTGGTCAGTCACGACCGTGATTTTCTAGATAACGTGGTCACCGCAACTTTGGCGCTGGACGGCAAGGGTGGGGTGGTGGAATACGCCGGGGGATGCGCCGACTGGCTGGATCAAATGAGCCGGCCGAGGGCAAAAGCGAAAACCATCACAGAGCAAAAGCCAAAGACGGTTACGGAAGCTCCCAAAAAAAGAAAACTTCTGAATAAGGAGAGAGAAGCCCTCGCAACCTTGCCCGGTAAAATTGAGGAAATGGAAGCGGAACGCGACCGGATCACCGCCTTGATGCAGGAAACTGATTATTATCGAAATTCGCAGAATGATCCCGTGGGCGATCAGAAAAAACTGGAGAGACTGGAAAACGAAATTCTGCAAAGTTACGAACGCTGGGAGGAATTGGATAATTTAGTGAAAGACTAGCTACCGTTTGAATCTAAGGACCGTTTGCAAATCCAATGCAAGGTGTCCCTAAGCGTTCTTGAATCGAACTTGCGAAAGACAGGAAAATCCAACTAAGCTTGCCAGACTTATGAATGCACATTTCAGTCTTCTTTCGATTTGCCTGTTTCTCTTACATTTTCCACTCTGGGGAAGCGAAAAAATTTCCACCTTCACGCATTCCGTTCAGACCGACAAGAAACCCTGGACCGCAAAGGAGTTCCTCAATCAGCCAAAGGATTTTCAGTTCGCCATCGTCTCCGACCGTACCGGCGGTCCCAGGGAAGGAGTTTTTCCGAGAGCGGTTGATAAGCTGAACGAATTGCGACCTGAGTTCGTGATCACGGTGGGTGACTTGATCCAGGGGGGTGCAGGGAACCGCGACGTTCAAAAGCTAAAAGGCCAATGGAAGGAGTTTAATTCCTTCATCGAGGGGTTCGATATGCCTTTCTTTTACCTGCCGGGCAACCATGACCTGGGCAATGAGGTGGCGGATCAAATCTGGGACGAGATGTTCGGGGTGCGTTACTATTCCTTTGTCTATGAGGATGTTCTGTTTTTATGCCTGAATACGCAGGGCGGACCGGGATCCAAGCCGGCTCTTCTCCAGGATGAGCAAATCGAGTGGGCTCTGAAGGAACTGGAGAAACAGGCCGAGGTTCGCTGGACCCTCGTCTTCATGCACCAACCGCTCTGGCTGATGGAGGAAGGCATACTCATCCACAGGGAAGGCAAGAAGGAACTTCGCAAGACCAAGACCGGATGGCCCAAGGTCGCGAAAGCCCTGAAGGGACGCAAACACACCGTGTTTGCCGGGCATATTCATCATTATGCAAAGTACCAGAGGAACGGGACTTCCTTTTACACCCTCGGAACGACAGGCGGGGGCAGCAAACTCCGGGGGGGTGATTTCGGAGAATTCGATCATGCGACCTGGGTTACGATGACGGATGAGGGTCCGAAGATGGCCAACCTCGCCATCGAGGGGATCATGAAGGATGACGTCACCACCGAAAGCCATCAGAAATTTTGGCGGAGCCTGGTCTTCGAAGAGCATTTCCCCAAGGGCACTGACTTGAATGGGGAAACTCTGACCTTACCCCTGAGCAATCCCTTTGATTTTCAGATCAAGGGAAAGCTGTCTTGGGTTAATCCATTCTCCTCGAATCTGGAAGTATCCCCTGCGGAGGGGCAAATTTTTTCCCTAGATCCGGGAGAGAAGAAGAGTACCGTTTTCACGATTCGCGGGAAAGGCGAAAGGAAGAAAGTGCGCCCCGGTCTGCTTCCCAAACTGATGGTGCGCTTCAAGGCGGAAGGGCAACCGCTGGATTTGGAAATGATGATGGACCTTCCTTTAGGCAAATGAGTTCTTCCGATTCACTCCGCGATGCGGCAAAGGAACTCTCGGAAGCGGTCGATGCCTTGTCCTTTGGCCCACCCACGGCGTTCGTTTACAACCCCTTGGATTACGCGTGGTCAATCCACGAGCAGTACTTGAAGCTGGCGGGTAAGGGAAAGAAAAAGGTGGTTTTTCTGGGAATGAATCCGGGACCATTCGGGATGGCCCAGACCGGGGTTCCCTTTGGTGAGATCTCTGCGGTTCGGGACTGGATGGGTTTGAGCGGTGAGGTAGGCAAACCGAGTCCGGAGCATCCCAAGCGGCAGGTGGAGGGACTGGCCTGCGCCAAGAGTGAGGTCAGCGGAAGGCGTCTGTGGGGCCTGTTCTCGGAGCGTTTTGGAAAAGCCGAAAGTTTTTTTGAGGATCACTTCGTGGCCAACTACTGTCCGCTGGTCTTCATGGAGGAAGGTGGGAGAAACCGAACTCCGGATAAGTTGCCAGCGAGTGAGTCCAAGCTTTTGGAGGAAGCCTGTGATGCCCACCTGTTGCAGGTCGCGGAGATTCTTCGACCCGACTGCTTGGTGGGGGTGGGGGAGTTTGCTCGCAAAAAGGCGGAAACCGCCTTGGCCGGAATGGATATAAGGATTGGTCGTATTTTGCATCCCAGCCCGGCGAGTCCCGCGGCGAATCGTGGATGGGCGGAAGCCGCGACCAAGCAAATGTTGGAACATGGAATTTGGAAATAGAAAAAGCGGAACCTCACCATGAGGCTCCACTTTCTATTTTCTAAGTATTTCAAATATATTAATTTCCCTTTTTCAAGGTTCTGAAAA